>PMNO01000334.1 GCA_003161835.1 Myxococcales bacterium
CGGCCCCAGGCGACGCCGGAGTGCTGGCGAGCGGCGCCGAGGACCAAGAGCACCAAAATTGGTGCGGCCGTCACCGCCGGGGTGGCTGCCCCGGAGCTTTCGGGACGAGGCGCTGGGTGATCCACCCGAGCAGCAGCGACCCGATCATGAAAAACGCGGCGGCGACGGCGGTTCCGGCGACGGTATAGATGACGGAGCCGTGGCCCAGCTTGACGATCTTGCCCAGCGCATAGATCCCCGGCCCGATGCCGAGCAGCCCGCCCATGATCGACGCCATCTTCGAGGCGTCCGAGAGATCGTAGATCCCGCCGCACGCGGCGCAGGCCAGCACGCGCCGCGAGTTGCCGGATGGAAGGAGATACCAGAACCGCAGCCCGGGCGGTTTGCCACAATGCGGGCAGGTGTTGCGGGTGCTCGATCGGGCTTCGTTGGCCATATCCTGCCTTCTGCCGCACGTAGCTGTCTTTGTCGAGCGGCGCTCGTGAACGGGGGGCCTTGCAAAGGAATGCAATAAGTGGCGAAATTCGGCGCGGCATGTTGATGTTCGCGACGTCGATGAGGTTCAAGGAATCGCGCGCAGGTTCGTGGGGCCTTACCGGGAGGTTCGGCTTGACACGTCTGTGTCGCCCCCTCGCCGCGCTGTTGTTGATCAGCGCCACCGTCACTTCCTGTTCATCGACGGCGCCCAGGTGCGCAGCAAACGGACCGGCGACCTGCACGACGGGGAACTGCCCCAGCGATGCGAGCGCGCCCGCCGAGGCCGACGCCGAGGTCGACACCGCCGCCAACGCTGACGCCGATGCCGACGACGACGCCGCCACCGACCACGCCGAGCCTCCTGGGGATGGCGGTGCGGATGGTGACACCGAGGCCGGGGCCGAGCCCACGGCGGATGGCGGTGCGGATGGTGACGACGGCGCGCCGGTGTCCACCCTCACCATCGATTTCACGGAGCCCGGAGCGCGCGTGTTGGCCGGGCAATGGCTGATCTTTCAACCCGCCCAGAGCGGTTCGCTCGACGTCACGACCGACATCGGTTCCTCGTGGGCAACGCACCCGCGGGCGGTACAGGCGCAATCGCTCTCGCTGTGTGGTGACGCCCTGAAAGAAGACGAATCGAGCCGCAGTCTCGATGCCACCGGGTTTCCCGACTCGTCCAACGGCGGTCTGGCCAATCTCAGGTCGGTGCAGGTCTCGGAGCTTGGCGCCGCGACCTTCTGCGCGGGCGTGCACCACGCGAGCGGGGCCTGGACCTTCATTCATGCTCCGGTCCAGCCCACGGTGGATGCCGCCTCCGGACTGGCGATCGGTACCCTGACCCTGTCCGAGGACGATGTGGACTTGGTCGCGGTGCTCTTCGAGCAAGACTCCTTCGTGCGCGCGGTTGAGTATCGGACATCGCCTTGAGGCTTGCGGTTCCACAGCGCCTGACGATGGCCGCCTGATGCCCCGGAGCTCAGCTAACGGATGGTCGGATGGCGCAGTCCGTAGATGGGTCCACCTCGGCGAGCGTAGTCGCCGAGCACCTGTTGGGCGGCGGCGCGGTGCAGACCCAGCTGGACGGCGATGCCCCGCTTTTCGAGAACATCGGTCCAGCGATCGGGCTTCGGCCCTTCATCAAAGCCGATGGATTCAGCGTCGGCCGTCGTCGCGGCGCACACCAGACGCGCCACACCTGACCAGATCAAGGCCCCAAAACACTGGCAGCACGGCTCCGTGCTCGTGAAGAGCTCGTAGGAGGCGCCCTCGATCTGGGGCTGCGGATCGTCGCGCTCGAATCGTTGGGCGCGCATCAGGGCCACGATTTCGCCGTGCGCGATCGACAATCCGCTGGCCAGGACGCGGTTCACCCCCGAGGCCACCAGGCGCGACCCCTGGAATACGGCGGCTGCGAAGGGGCCCCCGCCTTCATCCACATTGCGTTGCGAGAGGCCAATCACCAGCGCCATGCGCGCATCGTCGGTCTCGAACCGCGCCCGCCGATCCCCGAGCTCGTCCACCCAGGGTGGAACCGAAATCGTCACGCTATCCGACTTTTCCACGCCGAAAGGCTAACAGGCCATTTTGCTCGGAACCATCGCGGCCGCTGAGCGACCGGTTCAGTTCAAGAAACTTGCATTTGGGGTCGACTGTCTGATCTTTATCGCGTCAATCGAACTCGAAGGCTCTTGCGAACGGACCCACCCATGACCCCACAGCAGCCCGAGCGTCGCTCGGATCAACCCATCGAAATTGGCCCCCGGCACGGTTACCGCATCGAGGCCGATCACGCCTTCATCAACGCCGAGTTCCAGGTTCCTCCCTATCGCTCGGGCAAGGAGTGGTCGCTCGAGCTGTGGGCGACCGAGCAGCCCTACCAAGAAGGGCCGCTCGCCGGCGTCAAGGTCGCGCAGCTCGCCCTTGATCTGCCGACGCCGATTGGGCCCTACGTGCATCGCGTCGACGCGCGGACAGCCGCTCGTCTGCCGCTACAGGGGCGCGCCTATTCGATGGTGCTGGCTCTGGTCGACCCGGAATCGGATGGGCCCGCCGGCGTTTGCGCGTTCGCCAACTACCCTGAATCCCAGACCTTCAGCGCGCCGCACTTAGAGGGCGCGGTGAGCTACGCGATCCACGGACCCGAGGTCGTGCTGCAAGCGGATGGGATCGTGAACCCACGCGCGATCTCCAACCTCAGCGGCACGCTCTCGCTGGAGCTCTGGGCATTCCCGGAATCGGGTCCCTCGACCGAGGGTCTGCGGCTGGCGGCTTGCGAGATAGAACGAGTGCCGGGCCAATCTCGGCTCGCCGCCATTGAAAGCCGCGTGGCCTTCAGCGAGCCTTCCGTTGGTCGTTTTCGGCTGGCCATGCTCCTGTGCGAGTGGACCCTGGCCCATGGATACGTGGCCCGCGACCGGCGTGACTTCGCGAGCCACTACGAGCGTTCGGCACCCGAGACCGTGGGCTCGATCCAGGCGCGCTCCGCCGCACCACCGGCCCCCGCGGTGACTGTTTCCGCGCGGCCGGCCGACCGTTTGCGGCTCATGCCGACCGCCGAGCGCGAGACCGCCGAAGCGCAGGTCGAGGCTCCGTCGCCGAGTCCGACCTTGACCTCGATTCAGACCGGCAGCCTCGACGAGCTGGCTCGGGTCAAGGGGCTGAACCTCAAGCTCGCCCGCGAGATCATCAAGGCGAGACCCTTTGCTTCGCTCGCGGACCTCATCCGCGTGCGGGGTATCGGTCAAAAAACTGTCGATCGCATCAAAGGTCTGGTGCGGCTCTAGCTGGCCCGGAACCAACGACCTCCAGATTCTTCCGAGGCCCNNCAAGGGGAGACCTGGAGGGACGACACAGATGAAGACGATCATGGTTCGGTACACGACGACAGAAGCCCACGCGCTGACGAACGAAGAGATGATTCGGGCGGTCTTCGCGGATCTGCATGCGCGCATGCCCAAGGGCATTCGTTACGACAGCTATCGCGTCGGGATCGGCGCCACGTTCATGCACATCGCCACCCTGGACGCCCCGGACGACAACCCCCTCACCACGCTGCCGTCGTTCTTGGCCTTTCAAAAACAGCTGAAAGATCGCTGCGTCGAGCCGCCCGTCGTCAGCGACTTGTCCCCCGTGGGTTCCTACCGCTAAAAAGTGGCGACGGCCGCCGAAGAAAGGACTGCATGAGCAAGATCAAAGGCAAGGGAACCCTCGAGAGCCCGTGGGAGCTCAAAACGCCGCCCGGCACGTCGGAGTACCAGGCCTACCGGGACGAAAAGGCGGATCCGCCCGCCCTGGTCGTGCAGGTGGGCAAGACGCAGTTGCGCTATCACCTGCGCTGCATCGACGACCTTCACGCCCTGCTGGCGAAGCACGACGACTGGATGCCTCTGGGGAGCGCCGACGAGCAAAAGCCGGCCGCCGACGGCTCGGTCGAGGCGTGGGGACGAGCGAGCACCAATCCGGTCAAGGGCTGGTATGGCCTGAAGAAGGGGTTGCGCGGGCGTTTTGGTATGTACGTTCCGCCGGTCCTCGAGGCGCTCGGGCTGGCGGAGCTGGAACATCTGCCCAAGAACAACCGCATGCGCGCGCTCCCGAAGAAGTGACCCGGCTCGTGGGCGGTCACGCGGTCGAAGCGGGCCCCGCCGCGATTCGGGGCGGCCCATGACGGCGCCGACTCCGCCGGGGCTGACCGAGGCACGCGAGGAGTTCCTCGCCCTCGTGGCGCACGTGCGGCCCGACCTGCACCGCTATTGTGCCCGGCTGACCGGCTCGGTGATCGAAGGCGAGGATATCGTGCAGGAGACTCTGGCCAAGGCCTTCTATGCGCTCAGTCTGGCGCCAGATGTGCCGCCGCTACGGCCCTGGCTGTTTCGCATCGCCCACAATGCGGCCATCGATTTTTTGCGTAGCCACGACAGGAGGGCCCTCGATCTTCACGCCGAAATCGAAAGCGTGGCTGGTTTCGAAGACAGGCCCGACCCGGCCGTGGTACGCGCCGCCCTCGCCCGATTCTTGTGCCTTCCCGCCACCCAGCGGAGCGCCGTGATCCTGAAGGACGTGCTCGGCCATTCCCTCGAAGAGACCGCCGAGACAATGGGAATCACCGTCATGGCTGTGAAAGCGGCCCTCGTTCGCGGGCGAAAGAGGCTCCTCGCCGAGGAGGAGAGCGCACAAGCGGCGGCGGCGGCGGCGCCGGCGGCGACGCGAATCGCGCTCGCCCGCTACGCCGCGGTGTTCAACGCCCGCGACTGGGACGCCGTGCGGGCGTTGGTCAGCGACGATTGTCGCCTCGATCTGGTCTCGAAATCCCAGCGCCGGGGCAAGGCCGTGGGCATGTACTTCGGACGCTACGAAAAGGAAGCCGTCACGCTGAGTGTGGTGCGCCTCGAGGGGCGCCTGGCACTGGCCGCCACCGTGGCCGGAGGCGAAAAGCCGACCTACTTCATCCTGGTCGAGCACGACCGGGGCCAGGTGGTCTCGATCCGAGATTTTCGCTACGTTCCGTACATCGCCGCGGAGGCCGCTCTCGAGCCGGCTTGATTGGCCTACGGCATGAGCTCCATCAGGCTGTCGATTTCGTGATGGGGGACCGCGGCGGCGATCGCCGCGCGCCGGAGGTCATATCCAGGTTCGAGCTTCCAGGCGCCCCCGGTCCCGAGGCACTGCCCCTTGTGGGTGTCGTCCCCTTCGAGGGTGGCGACATCGTAGTAATAGGCGACCGCGTGAGCCAGCGGACGGAGCTTTTCGTCCACGTCGGAACGCGTGCAAGACGCGATCGCAACGAAGCGCGAGAAGGTCCGCTGGCAGGTCGATTTCAGGACGACAAAACCCCGCGCCTGCAGATGATCGAGGTCGATCTCCTTGCTCAGGTCGAACGTGATGTCGGCGCAGTTGTCGGGTGCCTCGGGGATGGAGGAAAGCTTGGCCATGGAGATGATGCTGTGGGGCGGAATCGTCGTGCGCCCGTGCATCTCGGTGACGTCCCATCGTCCACTCCCCGGGCCCCGCGTACGGCTGCCGAATGCGAAGACCAACACCAGGGCGACGAGGGTGCCGAGGACGACCGGCCCCCCCAAGGCGAGTTTTTTCGAAAGGGGCATGGCAAGAACAGTCTACGCGCCCTTTGGGCCGAGGAGCGTTCTCATTGATCACTGACGGGTGGCGAGGCGATCCCTGGAACGGGCGCGGCCACGATCTCGATCACCGCCGCGTCGCCGACGACGACGCCGTTTTCGGGAGGGGTTGCGTCCGGAGGCGCGAATCCGACCACGGACGCCAGGCGCCCTGGCGCCACGCCGGCACGAATCAGGGCCCTGACCAAGGCGGCCGCCCTCGTGCGATTGACGCGCTCGGTGTCGGGGACGGTGGAAGCGTGCACGGAGATCCAGAACTCCCGATCGATCGCCCCCGCCAGCTCGCCCGCGATCGCCGCGACCATGGGCCTGGCCTCTTCGCTGACCGTAGTGCCACCGGCGACGAACAGACAGATGGCGGGGAAGACGATCCCCGGCGAGCCGTCGTCGCGCGCGCGGCTCCTGGCTTTGCAAGACCCGCCCGTGGCTGCCAGGGTNNTGGCGGCGCATGCGGCACTGAGGGCCACCAGTATCCAGAGCATCCGAACTGGCCGGGACCAATGCCCTTGCAGCGACCGGCTGCGGCGTGACGACCGGCTGCGCTCTTGTGGCCCTCCCATTGCTTTCGGCTCTCTCACGGCTACCGACTCGCGCTCCGCGCTGGTCATCGCAGCCGTTGGGTATATTCTACCTGGCCAGGTGGTGATGAACACTGAAAGGCCTTCGCGACCCTCGCAGTCGACGGAGATGGAACCGGGAACGATGGTGAACGGGTTGTACCGACTGGTTCGGTTGGTGGGAGTTGGGGGTATGGGCGAAGTCTGGGAGGCGCGACACGAGCGGACCAAGGGGCGGGTCGCGATCAAGCTGCTGTTGGCCGACCTGGGGCGTCACGAAGGCGTGCTGCAACGATTTCAGCGCGAGGTGGAAATCACGTCGGGTCTGAATCACCCCAACATCGTGCGGATCAGCGACGCGGACAAGTTGCGCTCCGGGCGTCCGTTCCTGGTGATGGAATTCCTCGAGGGGCACGATCTCTCGGAGGTCGCGCGAAGGGCGGAGCCGCTGGGATTGGCCGATACCGTCGAGATCGTCGAACAGGTCGCGACGGGTCTTCAGGCGGCGCACGACCGATCGGTCGTGCACCGGGATCTGAAGCCAGCGAACATCTTCGTCGTACCGCTGCCGGGCACGGGTCGGATGTTGGTGAAGATCTTGGATTTTGGAATTTCGAAGGCGCTCGACGGCCTCAGCCAGCTCACCCAGTCGCGCAACATGATGGGTACGCCGAACTACATGGCGCCGGAGCAGGCTACCCGCGGCGCGTCATCCGTCGACGCGCGCGCTGACCAATTCTCGCTGGC
>PMNO01000207.1 GCA_003161835.1 Myxococcales bacterium
GGGATCGAGGCGAGTCATCGGACGATCGTACACCTGCCCGCACTGAGGATGGTCCACCATCTCATAGCTGCGAACCGACGAAGGTATCTGAAGGGCACTCCGCCGAATCGGCCACGTAGGTGATGCCAGGGACTGCGCCACCAGATCGGGATTGGCACCCGCCTCGATGCAGTCCCACAGAGCGCAGTGGACGGTCGTAACGGGATGGCACCAAACCGCGATCGACGTCGGCGACCTCAGCGTGAAGGACAGGCGTACCCTCACAGCCGCTCCGCCGCCACCGTGGTAGCCTTTCGTTCCCATGGCGACGCCGGAAACCAAAAGGCCAAACACGCTCGAAGAGGCCCTGAAGGAACTTACGATCGACCCGTCTCATGCCGTTCGTGCGCGGATCGGCCAACTCGAGATCGAGCTGCGTGTGGTTGGAGGAGAGGACAAGGGCGTCAATTCCCTTGAGGCAAGCGCCGGAGGCTGGGCGGACCTCTTGGACTGCGAAGCGTTCGAACGGGACGTTTATGAGCGGCGGCACCGGCCTCGGCGCGCGGCCGGTCTGTGAGCGTCCCGGCGCTCCGCTACTTGATTGACACTGGTTGGGTCATCCGGCACCTGCGCGGGCGGACAGAGTACACGATGCGCTTGGCCGGGTTGGCGTCGTCGGGACTGGCGGTCAGTGTGGTCACGCTGGCCGAACTGCTGGAAGGCGTAGAGCGATCGTCTGACCCTGGCCGAGCGCGTGTCGCGCTGGACGCGTTCATGGCGGGCGTCCAGGTCTTGCCCGCCGCGGAAGACACCGCCCGGGCGTTCGGCGAGCTGTCGGCAAAAATGCGCGCGGCGGGGAATCACCCTGGGGACTTCGATGTGTTGATCGCAGCCACGGCCATCGAGCATGGTCTCATCGTCCTGACTACCGACGTCGACGACTTCTCTAGGTTTCCAAACCTGCAAATCATCACGACACCGTGAACCCGGATGTCGGACCTTGAACCCCGATGGCTGTTAACCGCTAGCACCTCAAGCTAGTGCGTCTACCAGTTCCGCCATCCTCGCGTTCTAAGTCGGCGGTATATATGGGCTTCCGCATGTGGCGTCAAGCGCCTGCGTGAACGCCGTGCCGCCGCCGATTTGGCCGGGTGGCGCGCGCGACCATCGGCCGGTCTTCGACACCCGTAAAGGTGGGCTCGGGGTCTGTTGCCTACACCCGCTCCAATGGCTGGCTTCTGATTCGGGTGGCGAAAATTGCTCAAGAATCACCCGCCCCGGTCGATTTCCAGGCGTCGGGACGGGGGAGGGCGGGGCTCTGGGAAGCCGGAATGAACCTTAACGTTCTTGGGACTGCGGCAGCGATATCGAGGCAAGCAACTATGAAGAGTCCTAGCTTTCATTTTGTGTACGCGGGCGGCGTCCGCCGCGCGGTGGTGCCCGCGGGAGACATCCGGGGGGATATCGCCTTTCAGAACGATATCAACGCTTTGCTCGTGCGCCTGGACGGCACGAATCCGCCCCTGACGGCGCTCGGTTGGGTGCGCGAGCCCGTCGACGATCCGCTGCTTCGAATGACCGCGGTCTCCTCCGCGCGTCTCGCGTCTTGACGGCGGCGACGGCTCAGGCGGCCGCCGCGCGTACCGCGGCCGTGCCCACCTTTTCACGCAGGCGGAAGTAACTTTCGCTCACCGCGAACCGGAGCAAGCCACGCAGCACGTCGTGCTCGCGCGCCAGGCTCACGATCTCCTCCGGCGTCGCGTTCGGTTCAAGCTTGGCTTCGCGCAATACGCAGCGCACCGCCGCTCGCAGATCGCCGCACAGCAACAGCGCTGTCCGGTTGCCGGTTTCCGCCACCGCCCGGCGCCACCGCACCGAGCTCCAGGACGTGGCTCCCATTTCTTGAAACACCTCCACCAGACGCTTCGATACCTTGTAGGGCACGGCCTTGCGCAGGCTGGTGGCCTGCTCGCCGCCCGCGTCTTGGGCGGGTGCGCGGCGGCGCGCGTGTCGGGGATGGAACGCACGCAGCACGTTTCCGAAGAGCTCGGTGAAGAGCTTGGGGCGAACGCCGGCGGCCAGAATGTATTCGGGACGCGTCAGCTCCAGCCCCCGCGCGATCTCGAAGCGCATCTCGGCCAGCGGCGCGGTCAAGACTTCGGCGCCGAACACCAGCGCGGGCGGTGTTTGCACCACGATCTCCACCACCGACAGCTCGATGTCCTTCTTCACGTACAGCGTGGTGCGCTTGTTGCCCAGCGCCCGGGCGACGTGGCCGAACACCGTGGCCACATCGCTGTCCGACATCGGTGACACCTTGTCTCCGGCGGAAACCTCCAGGTCCTCCAGCCGCTCATTCAACAGATGGGGCGCGCCATCCCAGAGCAGCGTGAAGACTTCGGCCATCACGCTGGCCTCCGCTCCGCCGAGCACCCGGCGGTCGTCGTCGTTCAACATCGCCGCGTAGGAATCGTCCGCTTTCAATTCCGCGGCGGGGTGATTCTTCAGGAAGGTCTGGGTGGCCTCGTCCCGGCTGCCCAGCACGTCCGCCAGCTCGTACGCGCACCGCGCCGGATCCACCATCCCCCGTTCCGCGTAGGCACCCGCCAGCGCCCGAACGCTGTCCAAGCGCATGGGATCGGTCGTCACCAAACGGCGCAGATTCTCCAGCGCCGCGTCGGCATGTTGTGCCCGCGGCTCGTACAGGGGGGCGAGCGCGATGCGGGCCGCGACGCGATCGGGATCAAGCTCCACCGCCTTCTCGAAAGCCAGTATCGCGGCGTCGGGATCCTTCTTCTGCTTGGCCTCGCCCAGGCGCTGCCACAGCGAGGCGCGCAGCTGTCGCGCGCTGGGCGTATCCGCGGGGGGCGGCAGGGTGGGCAGGGTGTCCGCCAGCCGCTTGCCGATCCTTTTTTGTTTGCCCTGCCGCGCCAGCAGATCGCACAGGCTGGCGAGCACCCCGTCGTCGTCCGGGTTGTCGGCGAAGGCGGCCTCCAGGAGCTCCAGGGCCTCCGCTCCCTCGCCGCGCGCCGCAATCATGGTGGCGGCCTCGCGCCGGCGCGCCGCGCGTTCCTTCGGATCCTGCACCAAGGAAATCAGAAGATTGGACGTGTGCGATGCCGCCTCCACATCGTCCCCGTCTCGCTGCAAGGCCAGCGCCTTCTCCAGAACTCCCATCTGGGCGTCGGTCGGTGGGGCGAACAACGCGATGGCCGATTCGTACGTGGCGCGTGCCCGGGTTTTTTCGCCGGCGTCCAGGTACAGATCCCCGAGCTGTTCGAGTAGCACCACGCGCCCTTCGCGATCGCCCAGGGTTTCCACCAGGCGCTCCAGATAGGTGCGCGCGGTGCCCTTGTCGCCGCGTTCGAGCGCCACGTCCGCGAGCGCGCGCAACGAGGGCGCATGATTTCCGTTCAACCCCAGCGCCGATTCGTACAAGCCGAGCGCCCGCTCGGGCCGGCGCATCTTCATTTCGGCCTGCGCGGCGTGCGCCAGACCGTCGGCCACTTCATTCGCCTGTCGCGCGGCATCGGGGTGGTCCGCCAGGCCGCCCAAGATCATGGTGACCTCGCGCCACTTGCCCGCGCGGAATCGATTCTCACCGAGGGCGAGCCGCGTCGACAGGTGCCCCGGGGCCAGCCGATCGGCTTCCATCAGATGGCGGTGGGCTTCGTCGATACGTCCCAGGCGCTCGCTCACCTCGGCCAGGCGCATGTACAGGCGGGAGAGTTGCTCGGGATTGTTGCGCACCCGGCGTACCGCCTCGGTCAGGCGCTTCTCGGCCTGAGCCCACTGCCCGTCCTTGTAATAAATGTCGGCCGCGGTCAGCACGGCCGGGAGGTGATCGGGGGCCAGTTCCAGCGCGGCGTCCAGGTACTTCTGTGCCTCGACGCTGTCCGCGAAACCCTCCCAGAGGCAGCGGGCGAGATCGGTCAACACGATCGCGCGCCCCTCGGGGCTGTCCACCAGATCGAGCTGATTCTGCAAGCGGCGGCGTGCGTCCGCCCACTCGCCTTCGGTGGCATGCAGCGCCGCCAGCGCGCGCAGGGTGTCGAGGCTGGTCGGGTCACGTTCCAGCGCCTCTTCGAAGCACGCCCGCGCCTCGCCCGAATTGTTGGCCTGATCGCGATACACGCGCCCGGCTTCCAGCAGATTCTCCACCGCCAACGCGGGGTTCTTTTGCGCGTGGGCTTCGCGCCTGCGCGTGGCGGCGTAGGCCGCGAAGTGGTTCCCCTTCAGCTCGATCCGCGCCAGAGCCCCCAGCGCCCCGGGATCCTCGGGCGCGATCTCCAGCGCATCTTGCACCGCCTGGCGCGCGCCGGGCTCGTCGCCCAGATCGTCGGCGCGCACCGCGCTCAGCTCCAGCAGGAGCGGCACCGCTGGCGAGGGCCCCGCGGCGGCGGACCTCTTCTCGCCGCGGGCGGTCTCGATCAGCGTTCCGAGCGTGCGTGCCGCCTCATGCCCCAACCCCGCCCGGCGCAGATTGCGCACGAGGCCGCTCGCCAGCTCCGCGTCGGCGAGACCGGCCGGACCGAGATCGCGTATCGCGGATGCGGCGGCGTCCGGATTGCCGAGGCGCTCCTCCAGAATCTGCGCGCGCCGCCGGATCAGGGCCGTGCGCGCGTCGCCGGTGGCCAGCTGGGCGCGGCGTTCGAGCACGGATTGCAAATCGTCCCAGTAGGCATGGACTTCGAACAGTCGGTCCAGGGCCGCCAGGGCTTCCTCGTCATCCGGATTCGCGGCGCGCATGGCCGCGAACGCTTCGATGGCCCGGCCCCCTTGGCCGAGCTCGCGCTCGAGCACGTCCGCCACCCGGAGGCGCAGCTTGCGCGCCTGGGCCGGGTCGGTCGTCAGATCGATCTCGCGCTGAAGAGCGTCCACCACCTTGGCCCACAGGCCCACGCGGCCGTAGAGGCGCGCCAGCGATTCGCAGGCAACGATCGTCTGATCTTGAGGGCGGGGCAGCGGTCCCGCGTCGTTGACCGTGTCTTCCGTGGCGGCTTCCGTGGCGGCTTCCGTGGCGCCGTCCGCAGCCTCGTCTTCGGCCTCGGCGACCAGACGTTCCCACGCATCGATGGCCTCGTAGGGCTTGTCCAGGAACTGCTCGTACAGGCCCGCCAGCTCCGCGAGCTTGGTGCGGCGCTCGGTCCCGGGCGACATCGGGAGGGCACTGGCAGCCATCCGACGTTCCAAGATCTCGGCCAGATCGCTCCAGCGTGCCTGCTCGCGCGTGATCCGCTCCAGCCGATCCAGGGCCTTTTCATCGTCGGGTTTCAGCGCCTGAATCGCGCGGTAGCGCTGCTCCGCCTGGTCGACCTGGCCCAGCGCCTCGCGAAAGCGCGCCACCTCGTGCTGGATCGCCACCGCCTGCTCGGCGGGCGCGAATTCGTCGATGGCGCCGAGGTAGATATCGCAGATCTCGTCCCATCGATTCTGTTCGGAGGCGATCCGTTCCAGCTCCGCGCGCACCGTTGGGTCGGTCGGATCCACGCGAAAGGCGCGCTCGAGAGCCGCCAGGGCCCGTTTGATGTCTTTTTGCCCGCGCTCCCAAACTTCCGCCTGCTTCAGCAAGTAGCGTTTGCGGGTGGCTGGCTCGTGGGCGGACAGCGTGTCGTACGCCTGCGCGAATTCCTCCCAGGGGGTCTCGAAGGGCATCGCAAACGGGACCCGCCGCCCGGCGGGCGCTGGCGGTGGGGTCGCGCGGCCTCCGGCAGGGGCTGCGGCGAGCGGGGGAGGCGGGGGCGCCGGCGTGAGGTCGCCGTCGGCCGCCTCCCTGTCATCGAGGCCCAGCTCCTCCAGCACCCCCGACGAGTC
>PMNO01000194.1 GCA_003161835.1 Myxococcales bacterium
GGGCGCGGCGGGGTCATTCGAGCAGGTCGCCAGGACCGAGGTCATGGTCAAGCACGTCAAGAGCGGCAAAGCCTTCTGGAAACTGGCGCGCCGAGTCAGAAAGCTTTCTGTCACGAGGTTCTTCATCACCGTGTACATAGGCTGATCATCAGCCAAAAACTTCATGAAATGTTCGGGGTTCTTCTGGCGCCTCGGGGCGCGGGCGCCACCGTGTCGCCTTGAGCCCCCGGATGCGCCCTCGCTCTGCGCGCCCTACCCCCGAATCGCGAGCACGAGCGCCAGCAGTGCCTCGGTCCGCTCCCGAACGGCGACGACATCGAGCCAGGGTCTACTCGACTCATGGGTCAGCCGTTCCAGCATCATGGCCACCGTCTCTCGATTGCGCGCGTTCATCGCAACGGGTGACCGCTCGAGCTGCTCCCGAATGAACGCCACCACTTTGCCCATGGAGTGTCGCTGTCCGGCGGCGGTCAGCGTTTCAAGACTCCCGAGAATTTCCCGGATGACCTCGCAGTCGCGCAAGACTGACCGCGCCGGCCCATTCGAATCGCCACCGGCCGGGAATTGACTCTCGACAGGCGCACCGAGAATCGTAAATGAATCGTCCGGAACGGTCGTGCTGCCCATCATGGTATGTCCTCCGGCGCCCGCCGCATGTTGCGATTCTCGTGCCAGGAATGGCGGCAGACCCCGCCTTCGCAATGGCCGCCTTCAGCGAACCGCGTCCGGGCGTTCGCCACGCGTCCATCCACCCTCCACGAGATCGACCAACTCTTCGGGGAGGCTCATGAGGACGGCGCCGATCTCGCCGGGGCTGACGTGCTTCGACAGAACACAGAACAGAGCGGTCACGATATCACCGGCCGCCACATCTGTTCGAGGCGCGTAGTACCCGCGCACCAGCGCCAGGAATTCAGCCTTGTGTCGTATATGCAGCGGCTTGTCGCTCGGATGCCATCCCTCGAAGAACATGCCTCGGATCAACAATGGCATCTGAGCGCTGAGCTGCGCGATTTCGTTGACGGACAACCGATCCCGCAAACCATGCAGCCCCGCCCGCAGGGCGTGGAGCGCATGTTGAGCATTGGAGGTGCGGAGCTCCGTCATCATGTCGGTCACCCAAGGCATGGCCTGCTGATTGATTCGATCAAACTCGTCTTTCATGGTCTTTACTCCTGCGCTCTGGCGATTTCGCCGGCCATCGGCACAACCAACACCGCGCACGGCGCGTGCTGGATCACCTTCTCCGCGACGCTGCCCAGAATCGCGTGGCTCAATCCATGGCGGCCGTGCGTGCCCAACACGATGAGGCCAGCCCCGATGCGTCGGGCTTGCTCGACGATGGCGGTGTGCGTCCTGCCCAGCTCGGACGCGGTGGTGCAGACGACCCCGGCCCGGCGAACCTCGTCCGCCGCCGCGGCCAGGCGCGCCGCGCCCGCCGCCAGGATGCCATCGAAGACCATGGGCACCAGAATGACGTCCCCGGGCGGTGGCAACGTCACCGTGGGATCGATGTCGACGTGGAACACTTCGATGGATGCGCGAACTTTTTGCGCGAGTTGCACCGCGGTACGCAAAGCGTTCGCCGAAGACTCAGAGAAATCGGTGGCCACCAGGATAGTCCGAAGGTCGTCCAGGTTCATGTTTCGCTCTTCTGCGACAGCCGTGCCGATCGAGGATCCCCGCAAGGAGCGCAGGTTCGCGGCGGCCGTGGCATAGCGGCTGCAAAGAGCTGCCAAAGAGCCGGGAATTCCCATCCGACTCCAGTCACCCGAACACGGCGAGGCGCAATCATGACCCCCAACGCGAACAAACCCGACACGATCTTGGTCGCCACCGATTTTTCGGCAGCGGGCGCCCGCGCGGTGGACGCTGCCAAGGCGCTCGCCACGCTGAAGGGCGCCAGCATTTGCCTCTTGCACGTCTTCGAGCCGCCGAGCATCACTGTTCCCGAGCTGGCGCTGGACCCCCAAGTTGAACAGGACCTGCGACTGCGAGCCACGGAACAATTGAGCGCAGCGGCGGTCACATTGCGCGCGCGCGGGATCGTCGTCGCGGAACGCCTCGCGATCGGTTCGCCACCAGCGGCGGTGATCGCGGAGATCGCCACCGAGCTGCAGCCCAGTTTGGTCGTCGTGGGCAGCCACGGACGCCGCCCCTTGCCGCGGCTGTTGCTGGGGAGCGTGGCCGAAGGGGCATTGCTCCACATCAAGCACCCGGTGGTGGTCGTTCCCGAAGGGTCCGAGGTGCCTCCGCACGCCCCCGGTGGACGCCGGTGGCGCATCGCGGTTGGGATAGACCTTTCAAATAGCAGCGCCGCCGCCGTCGACTGGGTTCGGGATCTGCGGCGCCAGGCCGATTGCGATCTGGTCTTCATTCACCTGTACTGGCCTGCCGCCGAGTATGCGCGTTTTGGTCTCAGTGGCCCCCGCGATCTCTTCGAATCCGACCCTGAGACCGTTGACCTTCTGCGAAAATCCCTGACCCCGATCATCGGCACCTTGCCGGGCAGCGGAGAGACCACCTTGCGCATCCTCCCCAACTGGGGCCCCCCGGGCGAGCGCCTGGTTGACGAGGCCGCGCAAGCGAAAGCGGATCTGTTGGTTCTTGGAACCCATCACCGCCACGGTTTCTCGCGCCTCCTGCACGGCAGCACGGTCCCACCCGCGGTTCACCGGGGGACGTTGCCCATCGTCTGCGTCTCGCAGAGCCCCTTGCGGCCCCAAGAGCAGTCAATCCCGCATCTGCGCAGCATCGTCGCCGCGACCGATCTGTCCGAGCTCGGCAATCGTGCGGTCGCCCATGCCTATGCGCTGGCGCGCGGCGAAAAAGGCGTGGTGCACGTTCTGTACGTCCATGAACGGCTCTTGCCAAGCCCGGCCTACGCCTATGCAGCCGAGGCCGCGGGCTCCCTCACGGCCGCAGAGACGAATGAACTACGCGGGCGAATTCACGCGCTGATTCCGGCCCAGGCGGCCGCGCTCGGCATCTCGACCGATGTGATCATCGTGGACGGTGGCACGGCGCCAGAGGGTATCTGTCAAACCGCGGAACGCCTCGGCGCCGACGCGATCTCACTGGGCTCGCACGGGCGCGGGGGTGTCACCGGATTGGTGCTCGGCTCGGTCGCCGCCCGTGTTCTGCATCAAGCGACTCGGCCCGTTTTCGTGATCCGCCGCCAACCAGAGTAGACGGCGCGGCACCGCACCGCACGAGTCCATGCGACCGTGCGGTTGCGCGCGCCAGGCCCGCGTCGGCCTCAGTGCGTGCTGCCAACGCCCAACCGGGGCGCGTCGGCGTGAAAGTAGTGGCGTACGTGCGCCACGATCTGACGATCCGTGGCGTGCTCCGCGCTTTCCACGCCGACGATCTTCGCGGCGAGACCTTGATCGTGCGCATGGGCGTACTTGATGAAATGGAGCTTGGTCACGGACGGACCCAGAACCAGGATCTGATCGGCGCCCGCCAGTTGATGCACGATCTCGCGGAAGAATCTGTGCTCGTCGTCCGGATGGTTGCGGATCTTCATCTCCGCGTCCTTCGGATGACGGTGGACGTGGCGAGTCACGCTGTGCACGGTTTTCTCGTTGAAGTCCGCGGCGTCCACATCGAAAATTCGGGCTTCTTGGTGGTCCATCCAAACGGCCATCTGACTCGTGCTCATGGGCTGGTTCCTTCTTCTGTGGGGGGACTCAAAGTCGACGGAGGCGCTACTCGCTCGCGGCCTCATGCATGAGCCGCATCGCCTCGCCCATCTTCTGCACTCTGGCGATGGTGCGCGGATCATCTGATGTGATGGTGATGCTCACGCCCTTTGGCAGCTTCTTCACCTCCACCTTGGAATCCGACCCACCCATCATGGGACACATCCCGCCCATCATGCCCATGCCCCCCATCATGCCCATGCCCTTGCCATGCATGTCGTGGCCGGCCATTGCCGTATCGCCGGGCATCCCCCCGTGAAAGGGCGGGTGGGCCGGCGGTGCCTGCGCGGCTGGAGGGGCGGGTGGCGCCGCGGGGTCCTTCTTGGCGGTCTGCGCGACCACCACGCTGGCCCCGAGCAGGATCACGCCCGC
>PMNO01000034.1 GCA_003161835.1 Myxococcales bacterium
CACCGACGTCGCCGGCTCCTCTGCCCGCGCCTCCTGCGGCTCCCGCGCCGCCCGCTTGATCTCGGTGGCCAAGGTAGCCCCGGCGCCTACTTTGTTGGGTCATGGCGGGGTGTCGCGCCTCAGGGGCGGGGCGACGCGGCAGGCGCACGGCTCGGTCCGGGGAAGGGTACCGGGCCGGTCGTCTTTGTGGGCCTTTTGATCGGTCAT
The DNA here is from genome assembly GCA_003161835.1 of Myxococcales bacterium. Classification (GTDB taxonomy): domain Bacteria; phylum Myxococcota_A; class Polyangia; order Fen-1088; family Fen-1088; genus FEN-1088. The sequence goes on from PMNO01000034.1 coordinate 208, forward strand.
CTCGGATCGCGCTGGCCACGGTATGGCCAACACCACAGCAACCGCGAAGAAAACAGAATCAACCCCTGAGCCCGAGTACGAGGACGACGCCGCTGCGAAGCGGATCGCCGAGCTTGAGGCAAAACTGAAGGCAGCCGAGGACAAGCTCTCGGCGAAGCCAAGTGGCGTGCCCCTGACGCCTGCTCAGATCGCAGCCGACACGGNNCAGGTTCGCCCGAGCCGCGGCCCGCTGCACCCCGTGACGGGAACCCCGCTGTTTAACACCGACCGGCCGACCGGGAGGAACAAGTAGCCATGTCGCGCAAGAGCGACAAGGCTGAGGCGGCGCAGGCAGAGGCCGACCAGGCGCAGCTTGACGGGCTCGAAGCCGAGGCGGCCGAGAAGGCGTCCGAGGCAGAGACTCCCGCCCCTGCGCTAGTTGAAGCTGAGGCGGCGCAGGAGCCCGAGGCGACCACGGCGTGGCCGTTCGACCACGCGTTCCCTGCGGGTCGACCCGTGGCGGCTCACGTGCCGCCGACCGAGGTGCCGGGCGACGTTCCCCTCCACCCCGAAGAAGGCACCCCGCTGTTCCACGCGGGATCGCCCACTGGGAAGGCGAGCTAGCCCATGTCATTCGGAGGCAACGCAGCGCCAGCCGCAATCTCTGCCGGGTCCCGCGACTTCAGCGGCGACACGGTCTCGATCATGGACGCCAGCGACGCGCCAGAGGCGCCCGCTCCCGACATGGCCGAGATGCAGGCCATGATGGAAGGCACCGAGGCGCCAGCGGATGGCGCAGCCCCTGCGAGCGGTGACGCTCCTGCGGTCGCGGCCACCCCCGCTGCTCCAGCGGCACCTGCGGCGGCGGCACCTGCGACTCCCGCCGTCGACACCGCCAAGCCCGACCCCGACGCGGCCCTCGCGGCGCGCCGGGCCGAGATCGAGAACGAAGCCGCCAAGGTCCGCAAGGGCTGGGCCGAGCTTTCGCGCTCCAAGGAGAACGCCGTCCGCCAGGCCAACGAGGCCAAGCAGGCAGTGGCGCAGGCGCAACAGTTCAAGGCGGCGGCTGACCAGCTCGCTGCCCTACCGGCGAAGTTCAAGGCCGACCCGCTGGGCTCGATGTTCGAGATCGTGGGCCTGAAGACGGCCGAGGAGCAGGAGGGATTCCTCACCGCGGTGCTCGACAAGGTCGTGGAGACCGAGAAGTCTCCGCTGGAGCGCGAGTTCCTCCGGCTGAAGCAGGAGCTGGCGGACAAGGAGCGGGCGCAGACCGAGCAGGCTGCCAAGCAGCAGGCGGAGCAGGCGGCAGCGCAGAACCAGCGGATCATCGACGAGTGGACGCAGCGGAACACGAGCTTCGCGACGGCCACCCCCGAGAACGCGGCGAAGTACGACCTGATCGCGTCGCTCGACCTCGGCGACGGCGTGCACCAGACGTGCGTCGCCTACCACAAGCTTCACAACGTCATCCTCGATCCTCAGGTCGCGGCTGACCACCTGGAGGCCCGGCTTCGGCAGGGGCTGACCAAGTCAAAGTTCTTGCGAGATCAACTCGCAGCGGCGGGCCCTCCCGCGCCGAAGGCAGCTCCGGCTGCCCCGGCGAAGGCCCAACCAAGCAATGGAACCAGAGTCGCCCCCAAGCAGCCGGGCACAGCAATCACCACGCTTTCAGGCGTGGAGTCGGGAGACGGTGCGGCCAACGGCGCCGCGGGTCTACCGAACGACGCATCCGACCGCATGGAAGCGGTCCTCCGTGAGATGCAGTCCGAAGGCACGTTGCCTGAGGACTGGCGGCTCAAGGGATAGGACGCTCCAGAAGGGCAATTTCCAATGGCATCCGGCGCGAACAGTACAGTCGGCGTGAACTTCCTCAAGAAGTTCTACACGCCCCAATTCATCGTCAACACCGTCAGCGGCAAGGCGAGCCGCCTCTTCAACCTCATCACCCACAAGACCAACGGCGCAGGGAAGGACTACAACTTCCTCTCCGTCGTGGGTGACAACCCGTCCGGCTCGGCGTCGCGCGCGTTCTCGGACGCGCGCGTGGATTGAAACTGGGCCTTGTTCGACCGGACCAGCTCGTAGGCCAGGTCGCGCGCGTTCTCGGACGCGAGCGTGGATTGAAACCGCGCAGTGCCGAGACGCCAATGCTGGCGGTTGGGGGTCGCGCGCGTTCTCGGACGCGCGCGTGGATTGAAACATTGCGCAAGCCGCGCCAGCGCTTCACGCCTATGTGTCGCGCGCGTTCTCGGACGCGCGCGTGGATTGAAACGCGAGGTGGTGCGCGTGACGCCCGCCCAGGTCCAGTCGCGCGCGTTTCGGTACGAGACCATCGAGGGCGAGGATGTCATGCTTGACGGAACCCGCGTGCGTGTCGCGACGCCCCGGATGCTGTACCACATGAAGAAGGACACGGTGCGGCCGCAGGATCGCCTCGACGCGGAAACCCTTCGGCAGCAGTTTGGTCTCACGGAGGAATGATGGGAGTGCGCAAGTTTCGGTCGGTGGAAGACATGCCGGGCCCGCCCGTTCTGCCCCGGCTCGACCCGGAGAACATCCGCCTGGCCTTCGGGCTCTCGTCGCTGGCGACCGCCTTCCATCCGGTCCGTGCAATCCCCGGCGTGCGCAAGTACCGCTCGTGGAACGACCGTCTCGCTGCCCCTGAGCACCAGGGCCGACGGTGCTAGGCGGTCCGGCGACCGGGCAATGCGTCGAGGCTTCGCTTGCATGCTTGTGGTAGCTTGGTTTTCATCCGCGGCGACGCGGACCATGAAATCCCGAGCAAAGGAGCCCATGAGGGTCTTGACGCCTGATTTTCCGGGAGCCGCAAGTTCGACGTTGCTGGCGACGCTCGTTGCAGGGCTGCTGGTCGCCGGCTGCTCATCAAANNCTCGGGAGCAACGGGCGGAATGGGAGGCACGTCCGGCGGAGGCTACAAGGCCTGCGCGGAAAGCGAGCGGATAGGGCGGTTCACGCTCGAGCTCAAGCTTCCGGCCGGCGACTCTCCAGGCATCTCCCAGATCACCGGCCGGGTGCTTGACGGGATCGATCCCAGGAGCGTTTGGCAGGAGTTGGCGAGCGCGGAGGGCTGCCAGGTGATCATCGGGCCCACGTCCACCTGCGCGGTTGCGTGCCCGAGTGGAATGGTGTGCCGGGCGGGCACCTGCGCGCCGGAGCCCGCGTCTCACGGCGTGGGCACCGTCAACGTGACGGGCCTGGCCATTCCGGTGACGATGATGCCTCTGACCAACAAGTCGTACTACGGGCCAATCCCGTCGGGTACTTCCTTCCCACCCTTTACCCCCGGCCTTCCCATAGGCCTTCAGGCGGCCGGTGGCGACTACGCTCCTTTCACGCTCACCGCGACGGGGATAGATCTCCTGGACGTCCCCGCCGACCAGCCGCTGATGCTGGTCACCAAGACACCCAACCCGCCGTTGACCGTGCGCTGGTCGGCCCCGACACGCGCCGGGTCGACGCGGATGGAGCTGCTCATGGATATCGCCCACCACGGTGGCGTGGCCGCCAAGCTCGCGTGCGACCTACCTGACACGGGATCCGGCACGATCCCTGGTGGCTTGCTCGATACTTTGGTCGGACGTGGAACGGCTGGCTTCCCCGAAATCACGCTGACTCGCCAATCCGTCGACTCGACGACGATCACGCCTGGGTGCGTCGAATTCGGGGTAACGCTCTCCGTTGCGGTGCCTCTGATGGTCGATGGGGTGATCTCATGCAGCGACGACACTCAGTGTCCTGCAACCGCACCGACTTGCTCCGGTCAGAAGTGCATCTGACGTGACCTTGTGAGGTGCTTGGCTACGGCACCAGCGCGAAGCAATAGAAGCCACCATAGCCCCCACCCGAGCCCACGGTGTAGATGGCGAATTCGTCCATGGGCCCACCCCGCTCAACCAGTTCCACTCCCGGAGCGCAGCCACTCTCGTCGAGCGACGATATCCAGTTGCCGTTGCACCGCCCGGTCGGACACGGCATGGTGGTCGACGGGTAACGCGGCCACGAATGACCGACCCGCGGTCTCGCATTGGCAGCTCCCACCGCCGTCGTCCAGCCCTGGCAGGTGGGATCCTCGCCGGTCGGGCTCACGTACAACTTTCCGTCTATTCCCGAGCCGGTGAGCGTGTCGTGGTTGTCGGGGCAGGTGTTGCCGGAGCATCCGGGCGCGCCGTCGGTGTGGTTGGGGACACCGGACTCGTTGGGAAAGTCGTTCTTTATCGCCGCATCCGAGTCCGTGGGGCGATAGCCGATCAATTTGTCGCGACCGGAGGAGAAGAGCCTGCCCAATCGATCGTACCAGGGGCCCGGCCCGATACGGTCGATCGCGTTCACCACGCCCTCAGCTGATCCACTGGCCTGAACGCTCAGGAAGGCCCGCCAAGTTTTCGCGCCCGAACCGGGCATCGACATCTCCGCGATCGTGGTGCAGATCTTGTCGGC
>PMNO01000457.1 GCA_003161835.1 Myxococcales bacterium
ATCAACGACGACCGCGTCGCGGCGGGCAAGGGGTTTCCGGCGCACGCCCACCGCGACATGGAGATCATCAGCTACGTGCTGGAAGGCGCCCTCGAGCACAAGGACAGCCTGGGCACGGGTTCCGTCATTCGCGCCGGAGACATCCAGCTCATGACGGCCGGGACCGGGGTGCGCCACAGCGAATTCAACGCCTCGCGCACGGAGGCCGTTCATTTTCTGCAAATCTGGATCTTCCCGGGACGTCCGGGGTTGCCGCCGGGATACGAGCAAAAGACGATCCCCGAAGGGGAGACGCGCGGCCGTCTGCGAATCGTGGCGTCGCCTGACGGACGCGAGGGCAGTGTCACCGTTCATCAGGACATGTCCTTGTACGTCGCGCGCCTCGGTGCAGGACAGACCGCGCGCCACGTCCTGGCCCACGGCCGCCACGGTTACGTTCACGTAGCCCGGGGCCGCGCCACGGTGGCGGGGCAGAGTTTGGCGGAAGGCGATGGAGCCGCCTTCGGCGACGAGACCGGCGTGGACATCGGCGGACAATCGGACGGCGAAGTGCTGGTCTTCGATTTGCCCTAGCCTGCGGGAACCGGTCCCGAGCCGATTGGCGGGCAGCCGCAACGCCCTCCGTTGCGATAAGCTGAGCGTGATGCCGGTGCGCTATTGGCTGTTCAAGACCGAGCCCTCGACTTTTTCGATTGATCATCTGGCGCGTGCGCCTAACCAGACCACGTTCTGGAACGGCGTGCGCAACTACCAGGCCCGCAACCTCTTGCGCGACCAGATCCATGCTGGCGACGGGGTCATCTTTTACCATTCGAGCGCCGACCCACCGACGGTGGCCGGCCTGGCGGAGGTGACGCGCGATGGATACCCGGACGCGACCCAGTTCGACCCGCGGTCCGAGTATCATGATCCCGACGCGACCCCGGATCAGCCACGCTGGTTCATGGTGGACATCCGCTTCAAGGAGAAATTCGCGCGCCCCCTCCCCCTCAGCGAACTGCGGACGATCTCGGCGCTGGCGGACATGGTGCTCCTGCAACGCGGATCGCGCCTGTCCGTCCAGCCGGTGACGGCCAGCGAGTGGAAGGCGATCGTCGCCCGGGGACGGCGCGCCTGATCCCCCGTATGATTTCCGGTATCAGCCACTTCGCGATCAAGGTGCGGGATCTCGCCGCAGCCGAACGGTTCTACTGCGACGTCCTCGGGCTGGAGGTCGAGCGTCGGTGGCCGAACGCCGAGGGAACCGGGCCTCGATCCATCTGGCTGCGCGCCGGAGACGACGCCGGGACCTTCCTGGCCTTGGAGATCGCGTCCCGCGATCCCGCCGCCTCGGAACCGGTGGCCGAGCCGGTTGCGTCGACGACGATCTCGCCGCCGACGGGCGGCGAGAGGCCCGGCCATCATCTGCTGGCCCTGCGCATCCGGGGCGAGCAGCGTGCTCGATTCGAAGCGCGTCTGGCGGCGGCCGGTGTCCTCGTGTCCCACCGCACCGCCTTCACCCTGTATTTCACGGACCCGGAAGGCAATCGATTGGGCCTTTCTCACTATCCCGACCCCAAACCGCCGAACCCGGCGGGACCAGGCTGACCATGGCGCAGGTGACGTTTCAGCCGGGAGGCGTGGTCGCGCGCGGCGTCTCGGGAGAATCGCTGTTCGAGATCGGGCGCCGCAACGGCGTCCCCATCAGCACCTCTTGTGCGGGCAAGGCGAGCTGCGGCCTGTGTCGCGTCGTCATCCGCGCCGGCGAGGAATTCCTGACGGCCATGGGCCCCCTCGAACGCAGGCACCTGGGAAACGTGTATTTCATCACGAAGCAACGTCTATCGTGCCAAGCCCGGCTGGTGGCAGACGAAGGCGATGTGACCATCGAGGTTCCTTAGGACGTGACAAACAGCGACGCTTACCGCAAAGTCGCCTCCCCTTTCGGAGTCCCACCATGCTGAACCAACTCCTCGACCTGTTTCATCGCGTGTACGACGTGCAGGGCATCGTCCGCTGGGGCGGCCTCCTGGCGCTGGTCGTGATCGTCTTTGCCGAGACCGGCCTTCTGGTCGGTTTCTTCCTGCCCGGCGATTCGTTGCTGGTCACGGCTGGCATCTACTGCGGGCCCCTGTCCCCGGGCGAGGCGCCGTTGCTGAACATCGTGACCGTCAACCTCGCCGTCATGGTGGCGGCCGTGGTGGGCGACACGGTCGGCTACTGGATAGGGGCGAAATCCGGCCCGCGATTGTTCACGCGCGAACAGTCGCTCTTGTTTTCGCGCAAGCATCTCTTGCGCACCAAGGACTTCTACGAACGGCACGGCGGCAAGACCATCATCATCGCCCGCTTCATGCCTTTCGCTCGAACATTCGCTCCGGTCGTCGCCGGCATTGGCCGGATGAGCTATCGGCGATTCCTGTCGTACAACGTTTTCGGGGGCGTCGGCTGGGTGTTCTCCATGACCATGTTGGGGTTCACGTTGTCCCGAATCTTTCCCGGCCTCCCCAAGCACATCGACAAGGTGATCGTCGTGATCATCGCGGTGTCGCTCATTCCTGGCGCGGTGAGCTGGCTGGCGAATCGCAAGAAGACGGTGGCGGTGTAGCGCCCCCGGGTCTCGAACGTCGATGCCAAAGAAGAAGACCGGCAAGACCGGCGCCAGCAAACCGTCGAAGCTGGCCGTGAGCAAGACCGGCCCCAAGGCGATTCGGGCGAAGGTCCCCTTCCCGCGCAAGAATCAGCCGCCCACGGAAGCCGAATTTCTGGCCCGCCTGCCGCTGGCCACCGGCAAGAAGTTCGAGACCGTTCGCGCGTTCCTGAAAAAGCAAAAGCATGTTGCCGAGGACCTCTACTTCTACGGTCCGAAGACAGGGTGGGCCTTTCGCTATCTGCGCGGCCTGCATTCCCTGGCGACGGTCATGATCCACGACGATCGTCTGATGGGAATCGCGGCGCTCGACGCGGCGGCCCTGGCCGCGGTGGACTTCGAATCGTTATCCGAGGTCGGTCAACGCGCCCGCCAGATGGCGCACGGCAGTCCGTCGCTCTTGTGGTTGGACCTGCCACTAGACGGCACCGGCGCCGCCGATTTCAGGGCCCTGCTCAAGGCCAAGCTCAAAGTTCTGCCGCCGCCCGGTCCGCCGGCGCCGCCGGC
>PMNO01000163.1 GCA_003161835.1 Myxococcales bacterium
ACGCGCACGTCGACGCGCACGATCTGACGGACACCTATCTTCCCCAATTCGAGGCGCTGGTGCGGGAAGGGCGAGTGGCGGGGATCATGGCCGCCTACAACCGGATCAACGGGGAGCCTTGTGTGGCCAGCCCGACCCTACTGACGGAGATCCTCCGCCGGCGGTGGGGCTTCGATGGCTTCGTGGTCGGTGATTGCGGAGCCGTGGGAGATGTGGCCGCGGCCCACGGCGCCGCTCCCGACGATATGCACGCCGCGGCGCTGGCGCTGCGCGCCGGAACAGATTTGGATTGCGGCTCCACCTACCGCCGTCTCACCGACGCGGTTGGCGCGGGTTTGGTCACCGAAAGAGAAATCGATCGGGCCGTTGCGCGCCTGTTCGCGGTGCGCTTTCGCCTCGGCTTGCTCGATCCTCCCTCGGATTCCAGCGCGCGCGCTTCGGGTGCCACGGCCCGCGGGGCCGCGGCGGAAGCCGGCGCTCCGGGCGCGCACGCGGCCTTGGCGCGCGAGGCTGCTCAAAAATCGCTGGTCCTCCTGACCAACGATGGCCTGTTGCCCATCGGCGTGGGCGTTCATCGGATCGCGATCGTGGGCCCTATGGCCAACGACGTCCACGCGTTGCTGGGAACGTATCACGGTGATCCGGTCACGCCCGTGACCGTGCTGGAGGGAATGCGCGCGGCGGCGCTCTCTCGGGGAATTAGCGTCGACGCTGTCGCCGGCGTGAGCTTGAGCGGGCGCTCCCTGGCGGGATTGAGTTCGGCAGTCTCCGCCGCGCGCGCCGCGGATCTTGTGATCGCGGTGCTGGGCCTGTCGCCGCTCTTGGAAGGCGAGGCGGGAGACCCCGACGGGGGCAACGCGCTCGGCGATCGACAGGACCTTGGTTTGCCAGGCGCCCAACCTGCGCTGTTGGCCGCCCTGTTGCGCACCGGGAAGCCGACGGTCGTGGTGCTGACGGGGGGCAGCGCGATANNGGCGAGCAAGGGGGAAACGCTGTCGCGGATGCCCTGTTCGGGGATGTCTCCCCGTCAGGACGATTGCCGATCACGTTCTATCGATCGGTGAAGGATCTACCGCCGTTCACGGACTACGGAATGACGGGACGGACATACCGATATTTCGAAGGAAAGGCGCTCTTTCCCTTTGGACACGGGCTGGGCTACTCGGCCGTGGCCTACCAAGACCTCCGGGCGGATCGGCCCGCGGTTTCGAGCCCGTCGCCGGGGGCCGCGCACCCGGAGGCGGCGGCGAGCCCGGTCGTCGTTCACGCCACGCTGGAAAATCGCGGGGCGCGCACCGTGGAGGAGGTCGTGCAGGTGTACGCCACGCCACATCCGCGCCGTCCGGGTGATCCGCTCCGCTCGCTGGTGGCCTTTCGGCGGATGGCTCTGTCGGCGGGTGAAAAGCAATCGGTTGATATTGAGTTGCCACCTCAGGCGTTCACGCGCGTCGGACGGGACGGTGCCCGACAAGCGGTGAAGGGCAACTGGGACCTCCAGGTGGGAGACCTGAGCATCACCGTCGATCTATCGCGCTGATCATTCCGCCAATTCGCGACAGTAGGTCTGTTCGCGCGTGATGCGTTCTTGGGGCGGGCGGGCACCGGGCGGCAGTTTCAGGTAAGCCTCGGCGAGGGTGCAGTGCACAGCGGGGTCGAAGGGATTGGTGGCCAGGGAGGCGCGGACCGCCGTGATGGCGCCAGGTGCGTCTCCTTTTGCCAACAGCGCCTCCCCCGCGATCAGGTTCGGCCATGGCAACTCGGGATAAACGGCTTGTACGCCGGCGAGCGCCTTGAGAGCGCGGTCGGGCTCGCCCAGGGCCAAGAACGTCCGCCCCAGCTTCACCGGGAACAGCCACTGGGCCGCCGCCGCGTCCGGACCATGGGAAACGCCGCCCGATTGCCCCGACGAAGACAGCGCGGCGGCGCGCGCGCCTTTTTGATATTCCAGCACCGCGGCGCGCGGTCGATTGCGCTTCAACATCATGTTGCCGAGGCGGAGGAACCGCAGGGGCCCCGTTGATTTGAGGGATGTGGCGGTCAGGGCCTCGTCCTCGTTGGGTTTTCGCCGCGAAGCAATAGCGCCCGCCTTCCGGATGTGGGCGGTGGGGATATCGAAGTCGGGGAAGAGCTTCAGCTTGAGCCCCGCCATGTGTCCTCTCCAGCCGCGCTCGAAATCAGGCCAGCTTCCTTGGGCTGCGGTGGCCACCGCCTTGCGCGCGTCCATGCCTTCGGCCACCAGGGCAATTGCGGTGCGCAGCGCGGCCATTCCCCCATGGGCATGCAGGTAGCCTATCGCGGTCGCCACCTCGGCGAACGCCAGAGATGCGTCCTCGGCCGACGGCAACTTGGCCATCGATGGGTGCATGGCATCGAAGCTGATCAGCTTGTGGGTGGCCAGCCCCTTGGCCAGCAGGTGCTGCAGCGATGGTGTCAGCGTCAAGCCAGGCGGATCGCGCCAGCGGTGTTCGAGGAACTTGGCCAAGCCTTCTTGCAGCCACACTGGCGTTCGGTCGTGGGTCGCGCTCGCCACGGCGTAGTGGACCAGCTCGTGCGAAAGGCTGTCGAGCCAGGCGTAACCGAGTCGCATGGCGCGTGGGGAAGACAACATGATGCGGCCCCATTTGGACACCGCAATGGTGCCNNAGAGTGGGGACAAAGCCCAAATCGCTCTGCAAAGCCGCGGCTGCGGATTCCAGCGCGTCCAACGCGTAGTCGGCAATGACCGCGTCTTCCGGGGGAAAACGAATCAGGAAGTGCGCCGAGCGCCGTTCTTGGTGACCCTCGATGCTCTTCTGCGCGCCTTCAGCCAGGAGCAGCAACTCCTTGACCGGCATACCTACCGCGGCGGTCTTCAACTTGGCCACAGCG
>PMNO01000629.1:0-730 GCA_003161835.1 Myxococcales bacterium
TGCGCGGCCCCGGCGTCGCACCCGAAGAGGTCTAGAACAAAGCCAAGGAGAGAGCCAGGCGCCTGGAATCCAGGCCGATGCCGATCCAGACTCCGCAAATGCCCGTGCCCGCCCAGATTGCAGTAGCCTTGACGACCCTCGGCTCGATCGCCTTCATCGTGCACGAGATCCGCAATCTTCTGCGCCGCAAGCGCAACCTGAAGCACTTCGAACGCGACGAGCCCCTGGAGAAAGCGGGCGACTGGGACTGACGGTCTCCGGACCCTGCGGGCAGTTGATTCTCCGAATGGCGACGGCGGTAGCCTTTCCTAGCCGGTTATTCCCGTGCGGCGGAGATAGTCGACGTAGTAGTCGGCGTCGCGGCGTTCTTCCAGGTCTCCGCGCTCGACGGCGTCCTGGCAGAGCTTACGAATGTCGCCAATTCGGCGGGATGGTGGCAGCGCGAACGCCTCCATGATCGCGTTTCCCAGCCCCGGCGGCAGCGGCGGAATGCGCGCGTCGAGCTCGCGAATCGCCAAGATCCGCTCCTTGAGAGCATGGATGTTGGCCACCGCCTCTTGGCGGCGGCCGGGGCGGCGTGACGTCACATCGGCGCGCGACAGGTCCAGCAGATCGTCGAGATCGCCGCCCATTTCGTGGTCGAACCGGCGCACGGCGGCGTCCGTCCACGACGGCTGATACGCATTGGCGCGCAGGTGATTCAGAATCAGGAACCGGATCTTTTGGCGCA
>PMNO01000629.1:784-16254 GCA_003161835.1 Myxococcales bacterium
CACGGCCTTCAAGACCCCGCTGTCGTGCATCCATTGCAGGCCCAGATCCAGACCGTGGCTCATGATCACCACCTCGATCCCGGCGCGCAAACGATCGGGTCCCACGTCCAGGAGGCCGGGCGCCGCGGACCGGGCGGCCTCGGTAATGGCGGGATCGGGCAGTCGCCCGTCGGCCGCGACCAAACGGGCGACTTCCAACAACCCGTCTGGGCCGGCGCTCAGCAGCCCAGCCGGGGAAGCAAGCGAAGCCATCGTGCCAGCTCTCGGGTGTAACGCGTCTCGACCGAGCGGCCGCTACGCCGACGACGTGATCTTCTTTTTGTCCTGTTCGCGCTTGCGAATCAGGTGGTCCACGATGGGTTGGGCCTGCTTCATCCGGCCGGCCAGAGACTTTTCGGAAATGGGATAGTTCGTCCCGAATTTCGCGACTTCGTCATACAAGAATGTTCCAACTTCTTCGTCGTCCACGAACGTGGAGATCTTTTTCTTCGCGTACACCGCCTTCAATAGAAGGCCCCAGCGGTTGTCCAACCAATCGACGATGTCGCCGAGGGCACCGCGAAAGACGGCGAGTTGATCATCCAGATGCGCGTAGTTTTCCGCGAATCGTTCGCGGAAGGTGGCGGCATCCTGGCCACCCTCGGCGGCGATCTTCGCCAGCGCCAGCCGCAACAGCACCACGTCCTCGGCATGCCGCGACGGTGCGTCCACGTTCCCGTCCTTGGGATTGATGATGTGAATCACCGCCGCCGCCCCGATCAATCTGGCGCCGTGCTCGAGATTGGAGTCGGAAACCGCCTCCAACAGGACCTTCAGGTCGAAGGGTAGAGAAATGAGACCTTGCGAGAGCGTCTCTAAAAACGTGCGCTCGAGATCCTTATCCATGACCAAACTTTTGGGGCGACAAATTGCGGAATCAAGGGCCGGGGGGAGGCGCAAACGATGAAGAGCGCCAGATACTACCCGATTTTGGGCGGGTTGACAGTGGATCTTGCGGTCGTCGTCGCGTTCTTTGTCGTGGCGGTGGTGGTCGCGGTCGTGGTCGGGCTTTTGGGCCGCAAGAAGTCGGGCGCGCCGAAACAGGCTCGGTCGAGCGCGGCGGCCGCCATTTCCCGAAAATCGTCCAAAGGGCCGGGGGGAAGCTCCAGCGTCAAGACCGGGATGTTCCGATCGGTCCCCAGCCAGCTGCCGAGCGATCCGGGAGTGGGATAGCCGATGTTTTCGCGCACCGGCCAACCGCACGCCTCCGCCACCATCCGCGCCCAAGGCAGCGCGGGTCCGTCGAAATTGACACAGGCGAACGGCGCGTGCACGGCGACCACGGCATCAATCGCCTGCCCGTCTATGATTCCGGCCAGGAGAGCGGTCTCGGGCTCCGACAGAGGCCATGGCCCGGGGTCGTACCCGGGCGCGTGTTGGCGGCTAAAATTGCGCGCCCGAAAGTTCCGATTCAAGTCCACGTCGCTGGCCGCGTTCTTGCGCCGCAGAAGCAGTCCGTCGGGGTTCAGGGCCGGGACAATCAGGACGCTGGCCCCCTGCGGCGGCGCCGACGACAGGCGCGACGAAAACTCCAGCAACGCCTCCACGCTGGACGGCTCGTCACCGTGAACGCCGCCGACAAATAACAACCGCGGCGCGGAATCCGTTGAACTGGCGCCCNNCCGGCGGCATCCAAGGCGTCAAGCACCGCCTGTCCCTCGAATGTCGCCCGGCCCACCGCGCTCATGAGGGTTTCAGTTTCCCCCCGCCCGGAAGGGCCCGCAACCTTTAGGGGCGATAGAGTAGGGGGGCGGAAGAAGGACCGGCCAACGTTGCCCCCCCTGGTGGGGGGTACTAGACTTGCTGCAAATGGTCATCCCTCAAGGAACTCGAGGTCCGCGGCGGCGGGGTCTTGCCCGCAAGCTCGCTGTCATGGCGGCTCTCCTTTGGGTGGGCTTGTTGTGGACCTCACCGCGCGAGGCGTTTGCCGGCCCCCGCTCCGGCGGTAGTTTCGGCGGTCGCATGTTTCGAAGCGGCGGAGGGTTCAGCAGCGCGCCGCGCAGTGGGTATGGCTATGGCTACGGCGGCGGCAGCCGGCCTAGTTTCTTTTTTCTTCCCAGCTTTGGCTGGGGGTGGGGCGGAATGGGCTACGGGGGGGGCGGCGGTCTGGGCTCGCTGATGGTTCTGGCCGTCCTGGGAATCGCCGCGTTTTCCGTCGTGCGTGTTGTTCGGCGCAATCGCAATGCCGGCAGCTGGGGCTGGAATGGCGCAGAGGACGACGACGCGTCGGAAGCGACGGCGGATCGCGCCTACGTGTATCGCTTGCAGGTCGCGCTGGGGCGCTCCGCGCGTGGAATCCAGGATCGGATGGCCGCCTTCGCCGCCGAGGGCGACACCGGTACCGAGGCCGGACTGGCGGCACTGCTCCAGCAGAGCGCGTTGGAACTGATGCGTGAGAAGGACTCCATCCGGGCGGCGTCCGTGGACGCGAGCGGCCCGATGTCGTTGACCAATGCCGAGACCAAGATGAACGCCTTCGCATTGTCCGAGCGTGCGCGGTTCCAGGTGGAAAGGGTGCGAGGCGCTGACGGGCACGTGCGCCGCTCGGAAGCCGCCGCGGAGGAGGGCAAGGAGGCTCTGGAGTTTGTACTCGTGACGGTCATCGTGGCCACGCGAACGCCGCTCGGGAAGTGGAAGGTGATCGACGACCACGCCGATGTGGATCTGGTGCTTGGGCAATTGGGTACCGTTTCGGCGGCGGGCCTGTTGGGCCTGGAGGTGGTTTGGACGCCAGCCGATCCGAATGATTCCCTCACCGAAACGGACCTGTTGACCACGTACCCGGACCTGCGCAGCGTCTGACAAGCACGGTTCGCATGGACGCCTCGACCGTGGTCGCCGGGCAGGTTCAACCGCTTCCGATGTGGCGGCTGGTGATCGATGCCTCGATCTTCGGGATCGTCGGGATCATTCTTTTGATCGTGGGCTACTATGTGTGGGAACTTGTAACCCCTTACAATGTTCGCAAGGAACTCGAGGAGAACAAGAACGTCGCTGTCGCCATTGTCGTCGCCGCCTTCATCGTGGGCATGGCTATCGTGATCGCGGCGTCTCTCGTAGTCGTGAAATGACTCTCGGGGGCCGTCCCTTGGCGCGCCATCTGTTGGCCGCCGCTCGAACCGTGGAATCGACTGAGATCACACGGTTTTCCAAAGGTCAGCGGCTTGACCATCACCCAGGCCGCGGATACAGTTCGAACGGTCAGCGGACGGATCGCACCGCATGCACAAGCTGATAATCGAGGACGATGAGGGCAGGACGACGGTCGTCCCTTTGCTGCGGGACGAGCTGAGCATCGGTCGCAAGGAGGGGAACACCATCCGCTTGACCGAGCGGAACGTCTCCCGACGACACGCACGCCTGTTCAAACAGGACGGGGGTATCTGCGTCGAGGACTTCGGAAGCTACACCGGTGTGCGGGTCAACGGTGTCCGTATCTCGACCCCGACCACGTTGCGGGACAGCGACCAGATCCTGATCGGCGACTACAAACTCTCGGTGCGAATCGAGGCCGCGTCGGACGTGGCGCCGCCCACGAATCCCGGGTTGCCGCTTGCCCTCGGGATTGAGGGTGCGGCGGGGCCGGTCGCGGTGCCGTCCCAGGCCCGCCCGGGCGCGGCCGTGCACATGGACGGGTCGCCCACGATACCGCTCCATACGCTGGAGGAGCAGGGGCGCGCGCCCCACATCGCGAGCACCCGGCCAGCTCGCCTGGTCGTCGTCACCACCGATCTGGCGGGGATGGAGTTCCGCGTGGATCGCCCCTCGTTGGTCATCGGACGAACGGAGGAAAACGATATCATTCTCAACCACGCGTCGATCTCTCGACATCACGCCAAGATCGTCCGGGACGGCGACCGGCATACAGTCGTCGATCTGCAAAGCGCCAATGGTGTCCGTGTGGCCGGGGAGTCTTACGAGCGCGTCGATGTGCAGCCCGGAGACGTCGTCGAATTGGGACACGTCAAACTGCGGTTCGTCGGCGCCGGGGAGGATTGGACCTTCGATCCGCGCGACTTTGCTCCGCGGTCACGGCGGAACCTGAAAATCGGGCTGGCGGGAGGGATCGTTCTCGCCGCCACCTTGGCATTCGCCCTCCAGGGAAAGAAGCTGGCCCCCCCGGCTCCCGTTGTCGCAACGGTTGCACCCCAGGCGCCGGTCACGCCTTCCGCCACCGCGCTCTTCGCGGACGCGACGACGGCCGTTTCGAGCGAGAACTGGGACCGGGCCGTCAGCGCCCTTGATTTGCTGCTGAGCCGTCCGACCGGGACGCCGGACGCAGAGGCCGTCACCAGCCAGGCCCTCGAACTCAAGCGCAAGGTCGACATGGAACGTCGGAGTGCCGAGCTCTTCACGTTGTTCCAGCGAGCGGTCGCGGAAAAGGAACCCGACGTGGCGCTTTCTCGCTACGACGATATTCCGGCCGACAGCGTCTACAAAGGGCGCGCCGAGCCAGAGCTGGACGGCGTGAAGACCCTGTTTCGAACGGCGCACCTGGAGCTGGCGGACGCGGCGCGCACGCAGGGACGTTGTGATGACGCCGCCGCCGAAGCGGAGAAGGTACAGCAGATCGATCCCGAGAATCGTCTCGCGCGCGATATTGTGAAGAAGTGCCGGCAGCGACCTGTCGCGCGGGTCGTCCCCGCCGCGACGCCGGTGACGACGCCTCGTTCCGTGCCCGCGGTTCCGGTCGCCGTCCCGCATCCGACCACGGCACCCACGGCGGCCCTTGTTCGTCCGCCCGCCACGACAGTGGCCAGCGCCCGCGCCGTCCCCGCCCGTCCGGCCCGCGTGCCTCCCGGTACCCGGGTTGCGGGAGGACCGGGCAGCACGCCGGAATCATCCTCCGCCGTGTCTCCGCCAGCGGAAAACAGCCAGCCTGATTTTCCGGAGCTGATCCGCCAGGCGCGCGAGGCCTGGATGCACCAGCAGTGCGGCTCCGCGATCGATCTGTCCCGCCGCGCCTTGAAACTGAGGCCTGGAGCAAACGACGCTCATCAGATTATCGCGGTGTGCGCCTGTTCAACCAAGGACCGGGACGGGGCGCTCCGATCTTACAACCGGCTGGACGAGCGCAGCCGAGCCATGGTCCGNNGGCTACTTGTTTCCTTGCAGGTCCGCATAGGCGCGACCGGCCTCGGCTTGGGTGGCGACCGGTAGGCCGGCCTCGGCCCACCCGGCGGCGGTGAGGCGTCCCATCCCGTCGCGTTCTCCCCCGAAGCCACCGCGCACATCGACCAAATTCTCGTAGCCGAGCCCGGCCAAGACCCCGACCGCCTGCATCGATCGACCGCCGCTCTTGCATCCCACCACCAGCTTCGCGTCACGCGGAAAGTTGAGCGAGACAACTTTTTGAAAATCTCCATTTGCAACCATCCGACCGGCCGCCTGGTGCATCAAGGGAACGTTCGCAGCTCCCGCGGGATGACCTTGTTCAAACTCCGGGATCGATCGGACATCGAGGTACGTCCACCCGGCCTGCATCAGCTCGGCGGCTTCTTGCGGCGTCACGCGTTTGGGCATGCATGCTCCATAGCACAGGCCAGTCTGACACGGAGGCCCGGCTGGGCTACCATGGATTGCCATGGCTGCTCCTCATGTTCGGGTCGTCGCCGCGGTCATTCCGCGTGAGGATCGATATCTCATCACGCAGCGCCGCCCCACGGCCGTTCTCGGCGGACTCTGGGAATTCCCGGGAGGGAAGGTCGAGAAAGGCGAAAGCGAGATGGAGGCGCTGCGCCGCGAGGTTCGAGAGCGCGTCGGGGTGGATGTGGAGGTTGGAGCCTGCATCGCCCGCCGGTCGCATGACTACGACGGCTACTCGGTGGACCTGAGCCTGTACCAGGCGTCGATTGAGGAATCGGCGGAGCCACAACCCGTTCGCGTGGCCGCGTGCCGTTGGGTCAAGTCGGCTGAATTCGAGAACTACCAGTTTCCCGCCGCCGATCAATCCACCATGGATCTCCTGCTCGGTTTCAAGCGCTGACGTGAAGCCGGTTACCACGCTGCACCGCGGGTTGGACCTCGAACCCGCGTTGAAATCCATGCACCCGGCGGCGGCCCGCTGGATTGGAACGTTGATCCGAATGACGTCGGCGCACCCAGCCATGACGCGCATTCTGGACGTCGTGGAGCGCCTGTCCGACCGACCCTACCGGACGAACTTCGTGCTCCTCGGCGAACCTGGCACCGGCAAGGAGGGCCTCGGCCGAGCCCTCGCCAGCCTTTCGTGCCCCGGAGGGCCATTGATACGGTACGACGTATCGGGGTTTCCCGACGAGGACGCGCTGGCCTTGCTCTGCGGGACGGGCCGCCGGCCCGGCGTCGCCGAGGCTGCGGACGGTGGGGCGATCCTGGTCGAAGAAGCGGCCGATTTGCCGGCGCGGGTGCAAACGGCGCTGCTGCGCCTTCTGAAGACCGGGCGGTGCGAGCGCCGGGGAACCACGGCCACCGAGGCCACGGACGACGCTGACGCGAATGGGGCACCCGCTCCGTCCGGCAAGATTCCCGACAAGATCAAGCGGTTCGATGTCCGGATCGTGGCCATGTCCGATCGGGATCTTTGGGCCGAGGTTGCCGCCGGGCGCTTTCGTCACGATCTCTACTACCGCCTCGCCCGCGTGTTGCTGAGCCTGCCTCCGCTGCGCGAGCGTTTGGAGGATATCGGACCCGCGGTGATCTGGATGGGTAATCGCATCCTGCGCGAGGCTCGGGTGCCGCTGGAGCTGATGGGTCGCGCGGATTTCGATCGCGCCACCCGCGACGAAAAGCGCCGCGCCATCGCCCTCGATCCAGATGCCGTTGGCACCCTCGAGCGACATTCCTGGCCGGGAAATTTCCGGGAGCTCGAGGCGGTACTCGAACGCGCGCTGCTGCTCTATCGCCAAGGGGATCGGCTGGGTCCGGCCGAAATGGCGGCCGCCCTGGAAGTCTGAGCCCGCCCGGGCCTATTCGGCCATCTGCAACAGCTTGGTCAGACGAGTCGCCAAGGTCGGATCGCCGCTGACCTTCAACTTGCCGGAAAAAAACAGGCTCATCGCCGCCTGCATGCCGCCCCCGATCATCGTGCGCAGATCGTCGTCGGCACATTCGATCGTGCACTGCGGGGTTCCGACCTGTCCCGGGACGCAGGTGGGGGGAGTCGACACCAGATCCACGGTCCAGGTTCCGCCGTCCGCGCCGGCAATTTTGAACAGGTAGACCGCCGCCACGTCCTTGGCCTTGTCTGGGTTTGCGGCCAAAGCCGCGGGAACCTTTTGATCGAAATATGCCTTTACGGACAAAGCCATGAATTCCTCCTGAAGCCGTTCATGATTGGGGCCCCGCCCGAGGCTGTCAAATCGCCGGCCATCTTTGACCTGAGCCTGGCCACGAGCTCGGGCTGATTTTATTGGGCGCCCCGGCCCCGCTTGGATGCGTAACGTGCCGCCAACCGATCGGCGTAGTCGGCAATCGCCACCTGTGGCGGCCTTGAAATCGCCAGCGCGCCCGGTGGAACGTCGGCGGTGACCGTGGTTCCGGCGGCGACCACCGCGCGGCGACCCACGCGAACGGGCGCGACCAACTGGGTATCGGACCCTATGAACGCTCCGTCATCGATCACTGTTTGGGTCTTCTCGTAGCCATTGTAGTTACACGTGATCGTCCCGGCGCCGATGTTCACCTTTGCGCCGATGATCGCGTCACCCAAGTACGTCAAGTGATTCGCCTTGCTGCCTGCTCCCAACTTGGTCTTCTTCAACTCGACGAAGTTGCCCACGTGGGCGCCCACCCCCAGCTCGGTCCCCGGACGAAGATGCGAAAAGGGTCCGACCACGGCCGCGGCCCCGATCATGGCGTCCGTGGCCACCGTATAGGGCCTGACCTCGGCGCCATTGCCGACGTCCGTGTCCGTCAGAATCGCGCCGTCGCCGATGCGCGCGTCGCGGCCGATCCGGGTTCGGCCGCGCAACGCGACTCCACGCCCAATCTCGGCGTCGGGGCCCACGATCACGTCCGCCTCGATGATCGTGGAGGCCGGGTCACGTAACGTCGCCTGCGCCATCCAGCGCGCGTTTACCCGGGCGCGCAAGATCGACTCGGCTTCGACCAGCTGATGGCGATCGTTGACACCCGAGACATCGCGAAAGTCCGCCTTCACAGCCCGGACGCCGATACCCCGCGCCGCTTGGGCGACGATGTCCGTCAGATAGTACTCACCCGCCGCGTTCCGTGCCGCGATGCGCGGCAGCGCGCGTCGGAAGAATTCAACAGGAGCCGCGTAGATGCCCGCATTCACCTCGCCGATGGCACGCTGTTCGACGCTCGCGTCCTTGTGCTCCACCACGGCCACGACGTGGCCCCGCGAATCGCGCACGATGCGACCGTAACCCGTGGGATCGGGGGGCCTCGTGGTCACCAGAGCCAACCCCCCGCTGCGACGAGCCGCGGCGATCAAAGCGCTCAGCGTCTGCCGCCCCAGCAGGGGAACGTCACCGTATAGGACCATCAGGATGCCGCGCGCGCCGCGCAACGCGGGCAGGGCGACCCGCAGGGCGTGAGCCGTACCTCGCTGCTCCGTCTGCTCCACGACGCGAACCTGTCCCGCGCCAAATCGCGCGTCGAGGGCGGCCTCGACGGCGCTCCGTTGATGACCCAGAACCGCCACCACCGGCTCCGCACGCAGGGCGCGCGCCAGCTCGATCGGGTACGCGACCATCGGCCGCCCGAGCAACTCGTGCAGGACCTTGGCCCGCGACGACCGCATGCGGGTCCCTTGGCCGGCCGCCANNGCGGCCTTGTTTGGCATTTGTTCCTGGTTCCTTCCCGGTACCGGCCGCCCGGCTACGCAACGGCATGTTGTCTGACAGGTATGGCGAAAACGTACTTAAACCACAGCGCTCTGTCTGTCTACGCATGTCACTGTCCACCGGGATTCGCTGTATAAATGAATGCAATGAGTGGGTATGTCCTGGTCGTCGAAAGTGATCCGGACCTACAGCGTCGCATCGGCGATTCCTTGCGCGCGAGCCGATACGAGATTGCTGCAGAAACCGAAGGTTCGTGGGCCAGGCGCAGCATCGCGGTCCGAACGCCCGATGCGGTCGTGTTGGGCACCAGCCTCACCGACGGCGCGGGATTCGCTCTAGCCGATGCTCTGCGACTGGATCCCGAGACGCG
Source organism: Myxococcales bacterium (assembly GCA_003161835.1). GTDB lineage: Bacteria > Myxococcota_A > Polyangia > Fen-1088 > Fen-1088 > FEN-1088. The sequence continues at coordinate 9,983 of PMNO01000629.1, forward strand.
CGCCACGCCCATCGTGTTCATCGCCAGCCGACTTCATCGCGGAGCCGGCCATCGGACGGAGGTGCTCCGGCGCTATGCCCCCGCGAGCTATCTCATCGCTCCATCGGAGCTGGGCGCATTGCGGACCCGCCTGGAGGCCGCGGTCGCCGCGGGTACCGCCCACGGTTCCGACGTCAGTCGCTTGCCATTGGCCGCGGAGCCGGCGTATCCCGCACCCAGGTCCTCCACGCCAGCGCCGTTCACGACCACCGACCCCGTACAGCGACGTGAAAAGCGCGACGTGGAGCGGACCGCAAAGACCCTCACGACCTCGGACGCCGATCTGCGCGGCGCCTTGAAACGGACCCCGTTCGCGCGTCTATTGCAACGCCTTTTCGCGGGGCGGAAGACAGGCTCGCTGCTCTTGATGAGAGACACCACCAAGAAGATCGTATTCTTCGCCGCGGGCTACCCGGTGTCGGTCCGATCCAACGTCCTTGGTGAATGCCTCGGCCAGATTCTGCTCCAGGAACGTTTGATCTCGAACGAAGCCCTGCAAGATTCTCTGCGGCGAATGAAGGCCGAGAAGCGGCATCAGGGCGAGATTCTGGTCGAGATGGGGGTTTTGTCCCCGTACAACCTGTCGCGGGCGTTGGTCGAACAGGCGGAAGCAAAGCTCTTTGAGATTTTTGCCTGGCCGGATGGCCAGTACATGTTCAAGGAGGGCGACGCGCCTCCAACCGAGGCCCCCGGGCTCGGGCCCGCGCTGCGGCTCGATCGATCGCCCGCGGCCTTGATCCTGGAGGGCGTGCGACGCCACTATGATCAGGCGCGCCAGCAGGCGGTGCTCGACGCCTACGCCGGCAGGTATGTGGTGCTCAACCCGGATCCGGTGCTGCGTCTTCAAGAGGTCACCTCGGAGCCAACCGAACAACAGTTCGTGCATGACATCGACGGGCGCACCCGCGTGGAGACCGTGATCGCTTCAGCGCCAATCCCGCGCGACAGTGCTCGTCTCTTGCTGGTCGCTCTGTCCCAGGCGGGAATGATCGAGCCTTCTGATGAACCGGCCCGCCCGGCCACGGCCCCGGCCGCGGCGCCGCCATCCACCCCGCCAGCCGCCCCTCCGAACACGCCACCGAACGCGGTCTCAAAGGCGGATGCACTACCGCCATTGTCGATCACGCAGCTCGGACTGGTGGCCCAGACTGTGCGCGCGCAGAACCACTACTGGGCACTGGGGGTCAGGATCGACGATCCCGTGGAGATCGTCGATCGCGCCTACGAAACTCTGGCCCGCAGTTTTCACCCGGATCGCTATCGGCAGCGCCCCGACGAGGATCGGCGGCTGGCCCAGGAAATATTCGACCGCCTGGGCGAGGCTCATCGGGTATTGCGCGAGCCCGCGCGCCGGCGCGCCTACGCCGCACGGGTGGAGAAACAGCGCCCCAGCGATGTCCCGTCGGGGCCTATTCCCGCGGGCGCCGCCAAGGAGCTCTTCGATACCGGCATCCAGCACCTGCGCGCAAACCGACATCGCGAGGCCGTCGAGGCGTTCCGCCAAGCCGCTCGCATGCTGCCCGATCAAGCGGACTTTCGCGCGGCGCTGGGCTGGTCCCTGTTTCGGGAAGCCCCCGCCGACGCCCGCGCCGGACGGGCAGCGTTGGCCGAGTTGCGGCGGGCGATCCAGCTCGATCCCAAGAGCCGGCGCGCGCGCTACTACCTCGGCTACTTCCATGCGCAGTCCGGCCAACCCGACCTCGCCGTCGCCGAATTCGAAAAGTTGCTAGAACTCGATCCCGGCGCGGTGGAGGTCGCAGACGAGATTCGTCGCCTGCGCGAATCGCTGTAGCTGCCGCGCCGCCATCGTCGCAATCATCGGAGGAACCGCCATGGCCGCTACCCCTTCCCAGATGCTCTCGCTCGGTACCCCGTTGCCGTTGTTCACGTTGCCTGACGTCGTCACCGAGAAACCTTTCTCCTCAACGGCCCTGCTCGGCAGCCCAGCCGTGGTCGCTTTCATCTGCAACCACTGTCCGTACGTCAAACACATCCAGCGTGAGCTGGCGGTATTCGGGCGGGATTGCGCCGAGCGCGGCGTCCGGATGGTGGCGGTCAGCTCGAACGACGTCCGGGCCTATCCCCAAGACGGCCCCGGTCCCATGGCGGCCGACGCGCAGGCGCACGGCTACGTGTTTCCCTATCTCTTCGACGAAAACCAGGATGTCGCCAAGCAGTTCCGCGCCGCCTGCACACCCGATTTCTACTTGTTCGATGGCGCGGGCACCCTGGTGTATCGCGGGCAGTTCGACGACAGCCGCCCCGGAAACGGCAAGCCCGTCACGGGTCAGGATTTGCGTGACGCGGTGAGCGCCACGCTCGCGGGCCAGCGACCCGCGGCCGAGCAACGCCCGAGTATTGGCTGCAACATAAAGTGGCGCGCGGGGGCCGAGCCCCCGTACCACGGCCTGCTCCCTCGGTGAAGCGTTCCCGCGAGTCGGATCGTTTGGTCCACGAGCTCCAGTACGGGGCGAAATTGCCCGTCACGCCCTGAGTGCACTCACTGAATGCCGATCTGGCATTTTACATCACACGGGCTGCCGGGCATGCCGTTGACGGCTTCTCCCTGGTCGCATTTCTCGCCGTTGGCCACGTCCACCACGCTGTCGCCGCAGTAGTGAGGGAAGGAGCAGGCCGTGGTGCAACCATCCCGCTTGCCATACCCCGTCACGTTGTCGTGGCCGAGGTCGCAGTCCTCGGTGCCGTTCTTGATGTTGTCGCCACAGAAGGGGCCGAACTTACACTTGGTCGTGCACGCGCCGTAGGCCGTGTCGTTGTTCATCGGTCCGTCATCGCACTCCTCCGCGCCGCTCACCACGCCGTCGCCGCAGGCGGCGCCACAGTTTGATTTGTTCGTGGAGAAACCGCTCAAGGTGAGCTGGTAGTTCGATTCCGTGGGATGGCGATCGGCGTGAAACACGGCGATTTCGTAGGTCTTGCCCATCGCCAGCCCCAGGTTGACCGTACGCGTGCGGCAATCACACGTACCTCCCGGGCAGGTGGCGTTGTTGATCTGCAACGTGTACGGATTCGCGACCGTGCAGTCGTTGATCACACCCGTGGTGGGATTGATCTCTCCGCCCTCTATGATGGTCGCCATTCCATCCGCCGCCACCTGCACCCGTCCAGGAAGGCGTTGATGGACGCCGCCCAGATCGATCGCCAGGTGACCATTGACGAAGATGAAGAGATCGTCGTCGCCGAAGAAGCTGAGCGAGATGCCACCCGTCCCGTCGTACACGAAATAGTACCGCGCCTCGTCGGTGAAGTAGGAGTCGTGCTTGACGCCTGGCACCGCTGCAACCCAACAGCCATTGCTGAGTGGGTTCTGGTTTGGACAGTCGGTCTGCAGCACGCGCGGCGGGAATAGATATTGGTCGCCCGTGCAGGTCGTCCAGATGGGATTACCATTACCGTGGTTCCAGTAGGGCCAAAGGTTGCACAGCGTGGCCTGGGCGGGATTCAGCGTGTCGAGAGGGAAGAAACCTCCCTGGGCGAGGTGGGACTGACTCGCGTATTGGTAGACGTTGGTACCGATGGCCGTCAATTCCAGAACGGACGTGAAGGTCTTGTTGACCGTGGCGTCGTCGTTGAACCATTGATTGAAGCTAGTGGCGTTCTTGTAGGCTGGCACCGTTCCTTTGAAAATCGGGCCGCCCGGAATACCTGCCGTATAGCCGGAAAGGGTGCCGGCATAGGTGCCGGCCGTGCTTGTCGTACTGACAGCGGCTCCGGCCGTGCCGCCCAGATAGCCGCCGTTGCCATCGGAAAGGGGACTGTCGTTACCAGCTTGAGTGTAGGTCGTGGGAATGTGGCCCGTGTTGCTGATGTTCCAGTCGCTGAACTGGCAGGCGCAGGTTGTGGTCGTGCCCGGCTGCGGTTTCCCTTTCAGCAGGTTGGGGGCCATGATCCCCCAGCAACGTGTGGTCGAGTCATTACCCTTTCCCGGCCCGCCCGAGTTTGGAACGCAGACCGTGCTGGAGGATTTGGATCCGTTGTAGCGCGTGCCCAGGAAGTAGAAGTCCGGGTGGCCGCCCGAGGTGACGTTTTCGGGCTGGAAGTCTCGATAGATAATCGGCAGTTCCAGGCACTGCCCCGACCCCGACTGGCAGGTCGCGGAGTCCTGCTGGGTCGCGGTCGAGCAAGTGAATCCACCCTCTTTCTTGCACTTGGATGAGCAGCCATCGCCGTCAAGCCCGTTGCCGTCGTCGCAGTCCTCGCCGGGATCGAGGTTGCCATCGCCGCAGGAGGTGGTGCAAGCCTGGGTCTTGCCGCTCGCGTCCTGGCAGTTCGGCTCTTTGGTACAAGTCTTCGAGCAGCCTTTGCCGTCGCCATAGAAAAGACCGTTCACCGCATTGCAACCGGTGGGCAGCTTGGTCGGGTCGGTGCCGCAGTCGCAGAGCTCACCGCTCTCCTGCTTGCCGTTGCCACAGACCGCCTTGATGCAGGCCTGGCCCACGGTTGGACAGGTAGCGCCGGGTTCGATCTGGCAGGTACTGGAGCAGCCGTCTCCGCTGGTGGTGTTGCCGTCATCGCACGTTTCAGATCCTAGCTTTGTGCTGTCGCCACACTTTGGCGTGCACCGTTTGCCGGGCACGCGACATTCGTAGCCGCTCTCGAGCTGGCAAGTGCTGCTGCAGCCGTCGCCGCTCGCGGTGTTGGCGTCGTCGCAGTCCTCGCTGCCTTCAATCGAACCGTTGCCGCACTTGACGACCGGACAGACGCACGCTTTGCCCGGGGTACACGTGCAGCCCGAGTCCTTGGTCTTGCAGTCGGCCGAGCACCCGTCGCCATCCTTTTGGTTGCCGTCGTCGCACACTTCGCCAATGGAGGCTTGGACAACGCCGTCACCGCAGCGCGGGGCTAATTTGCAGGGAGCGCCGGGGATTGGACACACGTAGCCGCCCTCGAGCTGGCAACTGCTGGTGCACCCATCGCCGTCCTTGGTGTTGCCGTCGTCGCAGTCCTCGCCCGGTTCGATACGTTTGTTTCCACACTGCGAGGTGCGGACGCAGGGCTGTCCGGCCTCGCATTTGAAGGCGGGGTCCTGAACCGTGCAGGTGGAATTGCAGCCGTCGCCGTCCTTGGTGTTGCCGTCGTCGCACACCTCACCCGGGCCAATTTGGCCATCGCCGCAAACGACATCCCGCGTGCAGGGCCCGGCTTTGGGACAGGTCCAGTTCCGTTCGACCTTGCAATTGCCGTTGCACCCGTCGCCCGGCAGCACGTTCCCGTCGTCGCACTCCTCGATGCCGCTCTGGTTGTTGATGCCGTCGCCGCAGGCCGGGGGATACTCAGCCTTGCAACCCACCGTGCTGGTGCCGTTGCATGCTCCCGAACCGCTCGTCGTGCCGCCGGTGGAGGCGGTCGTGCTGCTAAGGTTGATGCTCACACCGCCGGTTCCGCTCGAACCCGGTTTTGAAGCCCCCGTGCCTCCCTTTCCGCCACCGCCTCCCACACCGCCGTTGCCCTCGATGGCCGCGTTGGTACAAGCAATCGCCGCCAATGCAAGAATCGCCGTGACACCGATCCTTGTCCGATGGGTTGGAAATCGACCATGGGACATTGAATGTCTGGTGTGGGCTGTTTTCATGAGAACACCTCGCGAGCAAGAGACCCTGGCGAATGCCCTAGAGCTTGGCCGACTATACACCGGGTTGCATCCAGCAAGTCACCTTCGTCATGGCAATTTCAGTGTTGGTGTCACAGGTCTCACCACCGGCCAATGCCTCCGTGCTGGTGTGGGTGGGTGTGGCCGCCCGATCGGTAAGATGGCTTGAAGAGTGCATGGTGTCATTGTTCGAATGCCCCATTCGAAACCTGACGTGTGGCGCGAAAGCCAAGGCCAGGGGAGAAACCATTAGGCGGTCCTGGGCTGGTCGGGGCGCTTCGGCGGCCGTCGCAGCGTTTGGGAGAAGGCGTTCGCATACCGGGCGAGTGGATTGACTGACTGCGGGCATCGCAGCGTTGGACAACCGCGGGTCGGCGTAGTACACACCGGCACCCTCGTGGTTCGACTCGACAACGTCAGCAAGCAGCACGGCCCGCAGATCCTTTTCATCGACGCGAGCGCCGCGCTCTTGCGTGGCGAGAAGGTGGGGCTGGTGGGACCGAACGGCGCGGGCAAGTCCACCATCTTTCGCTTGATCATGGGCGAAGAGTCGGTCGACGACGGACAGATCTCTATCGATCGCAACGTGACCATCGGGCACTTCAGCCAGGACGTGGGCGAG
>PMNO01000305.1 GCA_003161835.1 Myxococcales bacterium
CTACGTTTGGACAATGGGCCTGGCGATGAGAGCGGCGGCGGCCAAGGGCGTGGCGGTGGTTGTTCTGGACAGGCCAAATCCCCTGGGCGGGTTGTGCATCGAAGGTGGGCCAGTCGCGCGCGGCTTCGAATCGTTCGTGGGGCTGGGCAGCGTGCCCGTGCGCCACGGGCTGACGATCGGGGAAATGGCGAAGCTGATCGCGGCCGGCCTGCCCTGGGGGCCGCCCCCCTTCGATAGCGCAATCGATGTGGACCTGACCGTGATCGCGATGCGCGGCTGGCGGCGGGAAATGACGTACGCTCAGACGGGATTGCCTTGGGTGTTGCCGTCGCCCAACATGCCCACTCTGGACACCGCGTTCGTGTATCCAGGGATGTGCCTCTTGGAGGGCACGAACCTATCGGAAGGCCGCGGGTTGACGCGGCCCTTCGAAATCGTGGGAGCGCCCTTCTTGGATGGCGATCGGTGGGCGCGCGAGGGAGCCGCGGTGGGGTTGCCCGGGGTTCACCTCAGGCCGTTGTCGTTTCGACCGACGTTTCACAAGTTCGCGGGTCAATCCTGCGGGGGAGTCCAGGTACACGTCACCGACCAGGCCGCGTTCCAGCCGTATCGAACCGGTCTGGCGTTGCTCGCGGCGGCCCGCGCCCAGGCGCGCGAGGCGTTCGGGTGGCGGACGGAGCCCTACGAATTCGTGTCTCAACCCATCGCCATCGATCTCTTGAACGGAACCGACGCCATCCGTTTGGCGCTGGACAACGCCCCCACGCCGCGAGAGGCGGTGGACAAGATCGCCGCCGACTGCAAGCCTTTTGAGCGCGAATTCGCCGATCGGCGGCGCCCGGCCCTGCTTTATTAGCCGCCATGCATGTCGCTCTATTTGGAGGCAGTTTCAACCCACCGCACGTGGCCCACCAATTGGTCGCGCTGTATGTGCTGGAGACGACTCCGGTGGCGGAGCTGTGGTTCGTGCCGGCATTCCAGCACGCTTTCGACAAGCCGTTAGAGTCGTTCGCCGATCGATTTGCGATGTGCGAGCGCGCCGCCTCGGCGCTGGGGCCACGGGTCCGCGTTTCGGACGTCGAGGCGCGCATCGGGGGACCGAGCCGGACGCTGAAGACCGTCGAGCGTTTGCTGCAGGAGGATCCGACCAACAATTTCTCGGTGGTCGTGGGCTCGGATCTCGTCGGCGAAATCGACAAGTGGTACGGCGCGCCAGCACTGCGGAGCATGGTGGCGTTCATCGTCGTCGGACGAGCTGGCGGACCGGCGTCGATAGCCATGCCCGCCATCAGCTCGACGGAAATCCGCGCCGCGCTCGCCCAGAGCCGGGACGCGCGGGCGTTGCTTCCGAAGACGGTGCTCGACTACATCACCTCGCGTGGGCTATACGGATCGCCGACACCCGCAACCACGAAATGAAGGATCAAGCATCTTCCATGAAATCCCAGGACGAGCTAGCCGGCATGGACCATAGGTCTGGCCTCGACTTTCAGGAGGACTCGGAACCCACCCCCGTCGTGTTCATCATGGGCGCCGGAGTGGTCGGCACGGCGCTGGCCGCGCGCCTCGTGCGGGCCGGGGTGCCGGTGGCAGGGCTTCATGGGCGCCAGGCCGAGCTCTCCGACGCCGCCAGCGCGATTTCGGGGGTACTGTCCTCCACCGGAGAGATCCCCGAGATCTTGAACCAATCGGATGTGGTGATCGTCTCGGTACGGGACGAACGCATCAAGGAAATCGTCGATCGATTGATCCGCGAAAAGCGTCTGAGAAAAAACCAAATTCTGCTGCATACGTCGGGTGCGAACGCGGCGGGTGACATCTTGGGGGCGGCCCGTCCCCATGTCAGGGCGCTCGGAACATTGCATCCCCTCGTATCATTCGCGGATTCGCGCCTGGCGGTCGAGGGCATGCGCACGGTGGCGTTCGGCATCGAAGGCGATCCGGAAGCCCGCCGGGTCGCCGGTAAGCTGGTGTCGTTGCTGGGCGCGCGCGCGGTTCACCTGGATTCGAAGAACCTCGGCCTGTATCACGCCGGGGCGGTGATGGTGTCGAACTACGTGGTGGCGTTGGCGGACCTCGGAAAGAGCCTGCTCACCGCCGCCGGCGTGCCAGCCGACGAAGCGTTGCCAGCCCTGATTCCCTTGATGACGAGCGTGGTGCAGAACCTGGCCCAGGTCGGGTTGCCTGGCGCGCTGACTGGGCCCGTTGAGCGCGGCGATGTGTCATCGGTGGAGCGACACCTCGAGGCGCTGAAGAAGCGAGCCCCCCAGATGGTCGAGTTGTACAAGACTCTCGGCCGCGAGGTTCTGCGAATCGCGTTGCAAAAGAGCCCCCTGGACGCCGACGCCGTCGCGCGGTTCGAGACTCTGTTTGGGGGGCGCACGGGACCATCGTAGGTGTCGCTTTCGTTGCCTTGTTTGTCCGACGTTCTTGAAAAACGCCGACCCGAAGCAGGAGCTTTCATGTCACATCGCCTTGTCCGCCGCGGTCTTCTGGGATTGTTCTGTGGGTTCCTGTGCCTGACGACCGGCGTCGCTCGGGCGGCGAAGCCCGAAGACGTCTTCAAGGGCAAGATCTTCATAACCAAAAACCGGCTGCCCGATCGCTTTCCATCGAGCAGTGCCTTCATCAGCGCCGTGCAGTCGAAGAAGATCGACAAGGTCTGGCCGGTGGAGGAGAAGGGGCCCGACCACGGGATTTGGAAGCTGGAGTACATCGCGTTTTTCGCGCAGCCCCTCGATGACAACGAAATTCAGCTCAAGTTCTTCGACATCACGGGCGGGGAGAGAAAGTTCGTCGCCAGCGATCCGCAATATACGACCGGAAAGGGTATGCGCGTCTTCGGGTCGAATATCGAGGTGGCGAAACCCGATTTCGACGTCAACAAGCACTACATGATGACGATGTATTCGCGCGGCCGGGCGATCGCGACCACGACCTTTTGGCTTCGGGGCAAAGGTGCCAGCTATTCGGGCAAGGTCGAATTCTCGGACGAAGACACGCGCAAACACTGACCCGCCGCGCGTGCGCGGGTGCCGGCGGGCCGTCGGGTGTTCCTGCGATCCGGCCGGGGCCCGGCGCCGGTTGACCCGTCGATGGGGTGGAGATACAACCGCATTCGTGACGGTCGACCCGCGGGCGGTGATGATGTTCGCGCTCTTGGTGTTCAAAGCGCCGGGCGCTGCGTGGGGAGGCGATGCCTCCGATCGGACCGCCTCGCGCTTCCGCGCCTCGGCAGTGAGCAAGCCGCGGCGAGCACTTCTCGAGAGCGAAGCGTTAGATCGATTGCGGGGACTCCTCGCCAGCGACGACCCGGCCACGGTCCTCACGGCGGTAAAGGCCCTGGGCGATTCCGGCGCGCCGAACGCGGCCCTGCCGCTGGTTGAAATGCTGGGGGTCGGCGCCCAACCACCTGCGACCGTCGCCGCGCTCGACGCCCTGAAAAGGCTGCGCGATGTCTCGTCGATCGAGATATTGGTTCTCTACGCGGGCAACCGCGGGACCGAGATTCGGCGGCACGCCGTGGAAGCATTGGGGACCTTTGCCGACGGGCGGGTCGTGCCGATTCTGATGGATCGATTGGGCGACGGGGCGCCGGAGGTCCGGGCCGCCGCCGCCCAGGCGCTGGCCACCCGCGGCGAGAAGGCGGCGGTGCCGCGGCTGCTGGCGCTCCTGAAGCGCAATGACGCGACGATCGTCGGTCCACTCGGCGCCTTGGCGCCCCTCAGTACCCTGCCGGAAATTGCCGGATTGCAAGGCAGCATCAGCGACGACAATCTGGCCTCCGTTCTGGGAGAATTGTTGCAACGGCAGGATGTCTCCGAGTCCGCGCGGCTCGACCTCGTCAAGACCTTGGCGCGCGTGCCCGGCGCCGCCTCCACGACCGCTTTGATCGAATACGTGGGTACCGCGACGGGCGGCGAGCGGCGTTCATCGAAATCCGAAGCCCAAAAGATCATTGACGAACGCGGCAAGGGCGAATGAAGTCTTCCCAAAGACTTGGCCGGACCGTCGTCGGCGTCGCTGCCGTCGTGGTGCTGGCGGACGCGTGCGCTCCGACCGATCTGGGCCGTGCGGGAAGCCCAGACGTGATTGGTTCCGCGCTTGGCCGCTCGCCCGCGATCGCCGCACGCCCGGTCAATCAAAGTGGCCGTCCCATGGCGTATGTTGCGCTGGGCGGCGCGGCGGGATCCCGCCTGGCGGCATTCGATCTGCAAGGGTCAAAACTCTTGTGGTCGGTGTCCGCGGGGATGACCGGTCGCGTGGTGGTCGGCACATCAGTCGTCGTGCACGCAGACGGCGGCGCCTTGGTCGCCCGCGACGGAGGGACCGGGCTCGAACGCTGGCGCAGTCGTATTCCCGTGGGGGAAACTCTGGTCGGCTACGCGATCGACGGTGACATTGTCTATTTCGTCGCGCGTCGCGGACATGAGCTGCGCGGAGGCGAGGCCGACCTGGTGGCGATTGCCGGGGCCTCGGGATCCACGCTCTGGCGGCGGGCACTCGGAACGGCAAATGTGGCGGGGCCCGCGGCGCGTGGCGGCATCGTGGCGGTCCCGAACCGCTCCCAGTTCGTCACCTTGTTCGACGGNNGAGGGCTTCTTCTACGGCTACGGCTCGGACGGCGTGTATCTGCTGTCGTCCGAAACCGCCGTGGGGGTGCGGACTTCACCCGGATATCTGCACGCCAAGCTTCCGAAATTCGTTCGACCGGTCTACCACTTCGACATGTACCTTCCCGAGCTGATGGGCTATTCGGCCATCGATCGGAACCGCATTCTGTGGCGGGCGGACGTTCACGGTGCGCGCGCGGCGTTCGCCGCGGGGACGGTCTGCGTTCTCAACTACCGCTTCTTCTTTGGCTTCGACGCGCAGTCGGGAGCCTTGCGCTGGGTGTACAACAACCCCGTTGTCGAGGCGGCGAGCGCGGTCCACGCTGGAGCCGCCATCGTGTTTGCCACCGCGGATGGTGAGCTCGGAGCCCTCGATCCCACGACGGGACAGCGGACCTATCGCGTGCGTCTACCCGATCGGTTGGGGGCGGTGGTGGGCGCCACCTTCGATGCCGAGGGCTGGGCTCCGCACGGCGGCAACACTGTGCCCGTGGCGCCATCGCTGGCCGAATCCTTGAGTTCGATCGTCTGGGATCCTGATCGCCGCTTTTCCGAAGCCCAGATATTCGCGGTGGAGCAGCTGGCCCGGATTCCGGGGCGACCGATTGCGGCCAATCTCTTGAAGGTCCTGAGCACGGAAGGAATGCCGCCCGCGATCGTCAAACGAGCCGCCCGGGCTCTGGTCGACAGAAAGGATCGCGACGCGGTCGACTTGTTCGTCGAGGCGATTCGGGTCCACACCGACTACGTGACCGGCTCCAAGCCCGCGAACCTGGAGATCCTCGCCCGAGCGGTGGGCGCACTGCAGGCGCGGGAAGCAGCCAAGCCCCTGGCCGAGCATCTCCGGCTCCCCGAGACCGAGACCGGCGCGGTTGTCGAGATCGCGCGCGCCCTGGCTCAGATGCGGGCCACCGAAACCCTGCCGGCTCTCCGTGACTATCTGGCCGTGTACCGCGCGGACTCCGCCTGCTCGGGCGATCCATCCGGTCTCTTGGCGGTGGTGGACGCCCTGCTCGCCATGGGCGGCACGGCCGACCGCGAGTTCCTGTTGTTTGTCGCCGAAGAGCCCAAGACCTTGCCAGCGGTGCGCGAACATGCCCGTTATGCGCTGGCTCGGAGCGGGGCGGGAACACCCCCCGCACCTCCGGGCGGGGTCTCGGTCACGCCCGCCGCGCGCAACTGATCCGGTCGGTGCGGCGGCGGCCGCAAGCGGGGCGCGGCGGCCGGCACAGATACATTCCGGGGCGAAAGTCCAGGGGATGCCGTGACGGAAACCAGTTTCGGCGCTTTGGGTCTTGCGCGCCGCCGGAAAATGAAGAAATCTCGCCATCATGCGTACATGTCTTGGATTCAGGCTCCCCGGGTTGGGCCTGGGGTCATTGCTGTTCTTCGGTCTGGTGATGGGTTGCAACAAATCAGACGAGGGCATGACCGCTCGCCTCCTGGAGGCCAACAGCAAGAACGTCGCCTGTCAGAAGGAATTGGCCGAAGCCAAGGCCACCCGCGACAACCTGAAGAAACAGCTGGCCATGGCGATGGCGAACCCCACCAAACTCCAGCTGACGGATCCCGAAATCATCGAACTCATCGCCGATGCGCGGAAGGCCCGTGGCGCCGGCCCCGAGTTCGGCCAGGGTGATCTGAACCCCAAGGAGGCCAGCGCCATCGTCATGCGCGGCGCGCCCGCCTTGCAGGGCTGCTACGAACGGGCGCTGAAGCGCAACGCGGGCCTGCAGATGCGGGCAGGTTTGGGGGTGACCTTGGACATCACGGTGAAGCCCGTTGGGGCCGTGGACACGGTGGACATTTCGCCCTCGGTCGACGCTGAGATGACCAAGTGCATGAAGGCCACCATCAGCCGGTGGAAGTTCCCGACGTTCACCGGAAACGCGGTCACGATTGAGCAGAAGCTCACGCTGACTCCGAAGACCTGACCAGAGCCGTCCCGTGATCTACCTTGATCACAACGCCACCACGCCGGCGCGGCCCGAAGTGGTGGAGGCGGTCACGCGCGCCGCGATCGACTACCCGGGAAATCCGTCCAGCGTCCACACGGCGGGGCGGCGGGCGCGCGAGGCCGTGGAGCAGGCGCGGGCTCAAGTCGCTGTGTTTCTCGGCGTGACACGCGAGGAGATCGTGTTCACGTCCGGGGGGACCGAGGGGGACCATCTTGCGATCCGAGGGCTGTGCGCGGGGGCGGGCGCCCGCGGTCGCAGGGGCGTCGTGACGTCCCCCCTTGAGCACCCGGCCGTCCTGGGAGCGGTGCAGGCCCTCGGCCAGGGTACTGGCGAACCCTGGTCCGTAACCTCGTCGCGGGTGACCGCGCTGGGTGACATCGACCTTGCCCATCTCGAGTCGGCGGTGGGCGACGACACGGCCCTCGTGACCCTGGCGCTCGTGAACCACGAGATCGGGAACGTCTACCCCGTGGCCCGCTACGCCGCGATCGCGCGGGCGCGGGGCGCGGTCATGCACACGGATGCGGTGCAGGCAGCGGGCAAGCTCGCGGTTGACCTTTCAGCACTGGGGGTGGACGCGGCGACGATCTCCGCGCACAAGATCGGCGGGCCCCACGGGGTGGGCGCTGTATTCGTGCGCCGCGGGCTGGATTTGCCTCCGTTGTTGGTGGGGGGCCACCAGGAGCGGGAGCGCCGGCCGGGCACCGAGAACGTTCCGGGAATCGTCGGATTCGGGGTGGCCTGCGACCTGGCGCGTGCAGGCTTATCCACCGAATGCGTGCGTCTGGAGCGACTGCGACGGGATCTCGTGGCTGCGCTCGCGTCGATCGCGGGCACCCGTATCTGGGGCTGGGGCGACGAGCCGTCAGGCGGGCAGGGACAGGGGCGGGTGCCGGGGACGGTGATGGTTTCCTTCGCCGGGGCCCCGGGGCAGCTGGTGGCCATCGGGCTCGATCTGGAGGGCATTTGCGTGTCCACTGGCGCGGCTTGTACTTCGGGATCGGTGCAACCCTCGGCGGTGTTGCGTGCGCTCGGGCTGGGGCCGGAGGAGGCGGGGCAGGGCTTGCGGATAAGCCTCGGATGGACCTCCACGGCCGCGGACATCCGGCACCTGGGCGAGATCCTGCCAGCGATCGTGGAGCGGGTGCGCGCGGCGGTCTCGGAGCCCCAGCCGTTCAGCGGCGGGGCGCGCCCGACCGCAGAGGAGGCGTGGTCGTGAAGGGCGAACGAATCGTGGTCGCCATGTCCGGCGGAGTCGACTCCTCGACCGCGGCGGCCCTGCTGGTCGACGCCGGATACGAGGTCGTCGGCGTGACCCTGAAGTTGACTGACGCGACCGGAACGTCGGCCAGCATCGGCGGGCGCTGTTGCGGACCGCGCGACATCGAGGACGCACGGGCCACCGCGGCGCTGCTCGGATTCCCACACTACGTCCTGGACGAAACGGCGACCTTCAAGCACGCGGTGATAGACGACTTCGTGGCGGAGCACGCCGCTGGGCGAACACCCAATCCGTGCGTGCGGTGTAATGAGAAGTTGAAATTCGGTCCTCTTTTGCGTTTCGCGCGTGCGGTCGGCGCCCGGCGACTGGCCACCGGGCACTACGCGCGCCTCGTGCGCGACGGCGAGGGTCCGATCCCGGCCTTGTTGCGCGCCCAGGACCGGGACAAGGACCAGTCCTATTTCTTGTTCGGCGTGCCCGCGGCACTCTTCACGGCGGTGGCATTTCCCTTGGGGGAAACGACGAAAGACCAGGTGCGCCACATCGCCCGCCGATTCGGCCTGCCCAACGCCGACAAGCCGGATTCGCAGCAGATCTGTTTCGTTCCCGACGGTGATCACAAGGCATTCGTCGAGGCACGGGGCGGGGCGGGGCGGCCGGGTGATATCGTCGACGAAAACGGCGCGCGGCTGGCCGATCACCGGGGAACCCATCGATTCACCGTCGGTCAACGCCGCGGGGTTCCGATCGACGCGGGGGATCTGCAACGGCGCTTCGTCCTGCGCATCGAAGCCGCGACCGGCCGGGTGATTGTGGGACCGCGCGAGGCCTTGCAGACTCACGTGTTGCAGGTATCGGATCTGCGGTGGACGTCCGGGCGCGTCCCGGAAGCTTGGCCTCTCCGGTGCGGCGTGCAGATTCGGCACCGCGCGGCCGCGGCTCCCGCTTGGGTCGCGGCTCCCGTCGGATCGAACTGTGCGGTGAACCTGGACACTCCGGCCCTGGGTGTCGCGCCCGGCCAGGCGGCCGTTTTCTATGACGGTGATCGGGTTGTCGGCGGCGGCTGGATCAGCGGCTGACGGCCCGGTCGAACTAACCAGCGGCGGAGACGGCGGCCTCGAAGACCTGTCTGCTGGTGGCATCGGCGTCGCGCGTGCGCACCGCGACGAGGGCCTCCTCGAGCTCGCCTCGATCCAGGAAGATGCCATGGCAGCCGCCGCAATAGTCGACGTGCACATGGCCCAGCATCACCTCGGCCAATTTCCCGTCGCAAGCGGGGCAGGGCACCAGATGCGACGACGGCAAGGGCGGGGGGCCGTCCGTGTGAGTCAAGAGTCCGCGCAGGCGCTCGATCTCGCCCTTGGGGAGCCGTGCCGCGCGGGTGATCTCGCCGCGGTCGAGCCAGAGTCCGCCGCACTTGGGACAGAGGTCGACCTCGAGGCCCTGAAAGGTNNTCCCGGCCTTACGGGCGGCTCGAACAGCAGCTTGGTCACGAGTTCGCGAACGAGACGTTCTGCGAAACGGCGTTGACGCACAAGTCTTGGCTGAACGAGGCACCCCGCTCCGGCCGGGGCGACAATGA
>PMNO01000412.1 GCA_003161835.1 Myxococcales bacterium
GGTGGCCCGCCATCTGGCACTGGCTCGGTCGGACGCCGGCATCGGCGCCCGCACCCGCGTCCGCGTCCTGCTGGCGGCACCCCGGGAAAAATCCGTGGGCGAAGCCGCCACCATGCTGCGTGCTCTCGAAGGCGTTCCCAACGTGGCTGTTTCGGAGTTCGCGACCGAGCCGGATGCGGGGGTCTGGGGCACCGCTCTGTCGGACGCGGACGTCATCGTGGATGCGCTATTTGGGATCGGACTTCGTGACGATGTGGTCGGCGTTCCCGCGGTCGCCATCGCCGCCATCAACGCCGCACCCGGGACGAAAGTGGCGCTCGACATTCCGTCGGGCCTGGATGGCGATACCGGCAGACCGCATCGCGTGTCGGTGCGCGCCGATGTGACCATCACCATTGGCGCGCTCAAGGTTGGCCTGGTGATCGATCCCGACGCGGGCGTGGGCCAGCTCGACGTCGTTGGCTTTGGTTGCCCCATCGACCCCGCGCACTCCCTCGGGCCATTCTGCTTCTGGAACGACGAGCCGTCGGTCCGCGGGTCATTGCCGGCGCGGGCGGGTGGGGCGCACAAGGGCACAGCTGGCCACCTGATTGTGGTGGCCGGTTCGCGCGGCAAAACCGGGGCCGCCTTGTTGACGGCCCGCGCGGCAATGCGCGCCGGGGCGGGCCTGGTCACGGTTGCGTCGACCGCGGCCGGCCAGCGGGCGCTGGACGCCAAGGTGGTGGAGGCGATGACGGTCTCGTTCACCGATGCCGACGACGCCACGCCAGACAGCTTTCAGATCATCGCCGCCGCGTGCGCCGGGCCGAGCGTACGCGCGGTTGCCCTCGGCCCGGGAATACCGACCGGTCCCGGGATGCGGGACCTCGTATTGCGCCTGGCGCGAGAAATCCCGGTTCCCCTGGTCCTGGATGCGGATGGTCTCAATGCCCTGGGGCCGGCGGCAGCCGCGATATTGGCCGAGGCACGCGCCCCGCGGGTGGTGACGCCCCATCCGGGTGAGATGGGTCGCTTGTGCGGCCAGCCAACCGAGCGGGTGCAGCGCGACCGCCTCCGGATCGCGCGCGACTTCGCGGCCACCAGCGGGTCGTTCGTGGTGTTGAAGGGCGCTCGCACGTTGGTGGTCGCGCCCGACGGGACGGCGTTCGTGAATCCGACCGTGGAGCCCGCCCTGGCGACCGCGGGCAGTGGGGATGTATTGACCGGTGTGCTCGGAGGGCTCTTGGCGCAAGGAATGGAGCCTTTTTCCGCGGCGCGCGCGGCGGTGCTCTTGCACGGATGTGCCGGGACGCGCGCGGCCGCCGCGTTCGGATCGCCGGGGGTCATCGCGGGCGATCTGCCGGACGCGGTCGCCGCTGTCCGGGCCGCCGGCTTCGCCGAATCGTCGGCTGGCTCAGGGGACAATCGCTAGAGCGCCGCGGATATGCACGAGATCGCCCTGCCGCGCGGGAACAGTTGTATGCTCACCCAATGACTCGCGAGATGATCGTTCAGATCTGGGAGGCCGAAGGCGCCAAACTTTCCGGTCACGCCGTCAACATCCGGGAGGAGCGAGAAGCCACCTGCTTCATCCAGTCGCCGGGAGAAGTGATGGCCGTCGCCCGCATCACAAAGCTGGATCTGCGTGACGGATTCCTCGCGTTGCAGACGGCAAAAGACGAGCGCTTCGTTTTCGCCTACGAGGATGTGCTCGGATTCAAACTGTCCAGCCCGTCCACGCCCAAGGATCGTCCCGCTGGGTTCGGTCGCTAAGGCAGCGCCCTCGATAAAATCACATACGGCCGACGATCCAGGCCAGCCGGCCTGGTTACCATCGCGCGCAGGGCCGGCTACCGGCCCATGGACATGGACCAGCTGGCGATGGTCTTGGAGCCGTTGAACTTCGGGAAGTTGAAGCTTTGCATGCGCCCCAACAGGCACCCGGGGAGCGCACCCGTTCTCTGCCCGTTGACCTTCACCGCGCTGACTTTGCCCGTGCCGCGCACCACGAACTCCATCGCGATTTCGCTGACGCCCCCGTGCACGACACACGGGATGAGCTTGCGGTAATTCGCCATCATCGTGGTTTGAATCTGGTTGTCGTCCAGGGTCTGATCGCCTTCGGCGAATCCCTTGGACGCGTCTCCGAAGGTCGCGTCGTTGTTGAAGTCCTCCGCTGACCCTCCACTCGCTACGCCCGGACTCCGGTGCCCGCCGCGCCGGACCGATGCCTTCAATCCACCGAGCTTCACGCCCTTGAGGAAGGTCTCGATCTCGGCTTCTTCCTCACGCGAAGCCAACCGCCCGCCACCCGTGGAGTCGCGTCGCGAGATCACGTAGAAGGCGACGCCACCCAGGACTGCAGCGACCACCAAGGTCACGATCATCGTGGTCGCGAACGACTTCTTCTTTTCAGATTTCGCGGAACGTTGCTCGGCCTGCGCCCGGCGGTTCTGCTCCAGGTGACGGTGCGCGCGCTTCGCCAGATCCCCCAGCCCTGGATACTCCTTGACGCGACAGCTGGCCCCCGATTCGTTGTCCACCAGCCGATGTTCGGCCAAGACTTCACCGCGCTCGATCTGCGCGCGCAGCTGGGTCATGGAAAAGGGACCGAAATCCAGACGGTCCTTCTGGACCAGCCAGCGCTCCACATTATCCTCGGGACCGCCCACGGGAAGGGCCACGGGGCTTCGGGACCTTGGCGCCGGGTGCGCCGGCATGGCGTCGCGTGATTTTGGCGGCGCCGCGACCGGCGCCAGGTTCGCGTTGCGCGTCGCTGCTCCGTCCGCGGACACCAGCGGTGCCGGCGGGGCAGGTGCGGTGACACCGGGCGCCAGAGAGAGGGCAGGGGACGCCGAGCGGCCGAGCGTGGTCGGGGTTGCTGGGCGCGGCTCGCCCCCGGCCAATCCCGCCGCAGCCTGCAATGCGTCTTTCAGTGCGGTGGCGGATGGCCAGCGAGCGTCGGGATCGTGGACGAGGGCCCGTGCGATGACCCCATCCACCGCAGCGGGGATCTCGGCGACCACCGCGCTCGCGGGTCTGAGGGGAGCGCCCGGGGTATGGCCGGTCAAAAGCTCGTGGAGGATGACCCCCAGCGAATAAACATCCGACATCGTGGTCGGATCAGCGCCCGCCAGGATCTCCGGCGCGATGTACACCGTCTCGGGCGCACCCGAGGGCGCGCCGTGCCGCGCCAGGCTGGGAACACCGGAGGCCAGGCCGAGGGCCGAGACCTTCACGCGGCCGGTTCGGCTGACCCAGATGATCGCGGGAGTCAGGGCACCGTGAACGGTCATCCGCTTGGCGTAGTCCAGGGCGTTCGCGACGTGCGCGACCAGATTGCTCGCGCCTTTCAACGATACGCCTCGACCCTCGGCGCGCTTGCCGTCTATGAATTCGCGCAGAGTCTGCCCATCAACGAATTCCGTGGCCACGAACAGGAAGTCGCCCTCGCGGCCAACCGCTTCCACTTCGACCAGATTCTTGTGCCGCAGGGCCTGAGTCCTTTCAACCGCCTGCAACATGCGGTCGGCACCGTGGGCAATCGCCGACACCGGCACGATTCGGAGCGCCCAAGGCATGCCCGACTGGGTGTCGGCGGCTCGATACACCACGGTTCCCGCCTCGCGTGCCAGCACGGACTCAACACGGAATCGTCCTCCGATGATGGTGCCCGTCAGGATCCGGTTTGGCCCGGCGGCGGTGTCCGTCGCTTCGGTTGCCTGCCTCATCGCGAGCTACTTGGCCTCGATGACCACGGGCAATTGTTTGGCCTGGTCTATCCAGTCCTGGAACTGCGGCTCCGTCGGAGGCTTCTCGGTGATCTTCTTCGCCTTGTTCGCCTCGTTCGCCGCCGTCGTCAGCGCGGCCCCGTCCTTCTTGGCGAGCTCGGCGGTCGTCTTGACCCCGGCCGCCTCCAGCAGGAGAACCATCTCGGGGCCGATGCCTTTGATGCGCAGCAGGTCGCACCGTCGGGCCAGCGTCATCACCGCGGTCATCGACAGGCCGGACGCCTTGGTCAGCGCCTTGCGATCTTTCGCCTTGGCCGCTTTTTGCAGCAATTCTTCGGTCGTGGAGACGCCCGCTTTTGAGAGCTTGGTGGCGTCGCTGGCACTGATCAGGGTGGGCACATCCCCCACCGCATAGTGGCTGGCCGCGGCGCTTCCCGCGAGAATGCGCAGCGTCAGACCAGCCAGCAGTGCAATGAACAATCCGTGTCGCATGAAAGTCTCCTGTACGTCTGGTGGTCGTTGGTGCCCAGATGGGTCGAATCTCGCCGCATTTACCGCGCCATGCCGCCCAGGCGCCGGGATCGTCGGATGTTCGTCAAAAGGCCTTGAATCGTCGCACAAGCTCCCTGAGCCGCCGCGATCCACCGCCCTCCCGGTAAAGGAATTTCACGCCCGTTTGGTTCGGACCCGCATGATAGACCACCCGGCCCGACAGGTCGAACGGCGCCTCACTGCCAGGGGGCGCCAATTCCATCACGATATCCGTGCCCACCGGGGGCTGAATCGTTCCAGTCAGCAGGCCGCCGCTCACGCTGATCTCGCGCAGCTCGGCCGTGGTGGCTTCAAGGTGGTTGGCCTCTCGCACCGTGACCGGGATACCGATGGGAATGCGCGTGTGCTTGCGGCGGCGGGTCGGAACACGGTCGCCGTGCATGGTCTGCAGTACGAAGTCTCGCTTGGCTACCTCGTCCGGCTCGAATTCCACGGTCGCCCCCGCGCGCACGCGCATGCGGGGCAGCGCGGGGCGCCACGTCAGCACGGTGCCGCGAATCAAGACCTTGTTGGGCAGCCCATCGCACGCCAGCTCCACCACCACCGCGGTGCCCGGCGCGAGCTCGGTGGTGGTGGGACAAAAAACCCCGCCGTTGGCCAGATCGGGTAAGTAGTGTTCCTCGAACTCTTCGAGGTTGTGACAGCGGACGCGGAGAATGATCACAAACGGGGGCTCCCGGGTCAGGAGAATAGCCGAGGCGCGGGAACTGTACTAGGTTCTGCGCCGCCCATGTCGATACGCGTTCATATTGGCGGCCAGGTTTGTCTGCCCGAAGAAGCCAAGATATCGATCTTCGATCGCGGATTTCTGTACGGCGACAGCGTTTACGAGACGATTGGCACCGCGTACGGAAGGTTGTTCGCACTGGCCGACCACCTGGTTCGCCTGGAGCGGTCGGCAGAGAGGATCGGCCTGCGCGTTCCACCGCGAGCGGACATCGAGCGCGCGGTGGCCCAGACCGTCGCGGCGGCTGGCAACCGGGAGTCCCGCGTGCGCATCATCCTGACCCGGGGCGCGGGCAAGCTGGACCTCGACCCGGCCGCCGTCGACGACACGCAGCTCGTGGTGATCGTGTTTCCACTCGGGGCACCATCGGCCGAGATGTACGAAAAGGGGGTGTCCGTGGCGGTGGTGTCGGTGCATCGCAACAGCCCCCGCGCCATCGATCCAGCGGTCAAATCAGGCAACTACCTGAACAACGTGCTGGCGCTGGGCGAGGCGCGGCGACGGTCTGGCGCCTACGAGGCCATCCTGTGCGCGGCCGACGGGAGCGTGGCCGAGGGATCGACCAGCAACATCTTCATCGTGGTGGGCGGCGAAGTGCGAACGCCGGGCTTGGACGTGGGCATCCTGGATGGCATCACGCGGTCCAAGGTGCTGGAGATCTGTCGCGACAATGGCATCAAGGTGCGTGAGACGCGTTTTCTGCCCGAGGATCTGCGTGCGGCGGCCGAGGTTTTCATCACCAGCGCCACCCGGGGCGCATTGCCCGTTACCAAGGTCGACGACAATCCCGTGGGGGACGGCAAGCCGGGGCCCGTCACGCGCCAGGTGATGGCGCTCTACGACGCGATGGCGCGGGCCGGCGTTCCGTGAGCAGGCGCCGGGGCACATGAACCCCGCGCTGGCGTTCATGCCGAAGTTCTTCGTGATCTCCGGCGCGATCTTGGTGNNCGGCGATTCGTCAATGGTGCGGTGGTTCGGGCCGTGATCTTCGCGATTTGCGGGGTGCTGGGCATCTTGCTCGGCTTGGGCGTGATCCCGATGATGCGGTTCAGCTGACCCGGCCGAGGCCGCCCACCCCACCGCTCGCGGAGCGCTCGGGGGAGTGAGAGGCACTCGTCGGGGAACACCCACGAGCGCGGCTACGGACCGACCATCCGTTCCGCGATGGACGACATCGTCAGACCGAGGTCGTCGGAGCAGATGTTGCCAAAATAGCTGTTGGGGCCAAAAGCCTGCGTCCACTGCTGCACACGCACGGCGGGATCGGCGTACTCGGAGCCCTGCATGCCGGATGTGCAAGAGTGCTGAATCGCCGGCTGGGACTCGGTGTCCCCATTTCCGAGCATGAACAGATGGGACGTGATTGTGTATGGCGTCGTCGGTCCAGCGATGGCGGCCACGAATATTCTTTCGGGATGCATCGGCTTCAAGGAGAAGAGAAAGTCGATAAACCCGTTGACGGTGACCAGCCGGCCGTCCTCCTTCGACTCGCACCCGGTCATCGTCATGGGCAACCCCGCCGCGCCGTGGGGCAGGGGCTGGTCGCACTTGTGCCCGAATTCGTTGCACCGATACGACTGCAAACCGCCAAGGGGATCCGCCAACGTTTGCATGCTGGGGTCGAACAGATCCGAGTCGTACGGCACCGAACAGTCGTCCTCATTGGTCAGCATCACGATGGCCAGGTACGCGTCGCTGCGCAAGAAACCGGCATTGGGATCCGGCGGGTTGGTCACGGTCAGCGATCTCTGCAACGCCAGACGCACGGACTCGAACTGGTGCTCGAACCCGCACCCCTGGTCGCCCAGGCTGGCCAGGCAATCGAACACCGGCGTGATGTCCCCGCCCTTGAAATTCTCGACCCGGGCCCCACTGGCGTCGATGCTCGATTTCAAGAACGTCTCGCCCGGGTTGAGCTGGGTGCAGGCGGATGAGTGCTTGAAGAGGCCATCGCCGTTGCCCTGAGTTCCGGGTTCGCACTGAGCGACGTTCGAAAACTTGCCGGCCCCGATCGAGGACGAGACGACCGCCAGATGGAGATCCGGCATGCCACCCGGCAGGTTCTTCAAGACGTCCATGAACTGCGGAATCTTGACCCGCATCTTGGCCTGCAGCGGCGCCATCGAGGCGGAATCGTCGATCATGAAGAGCAGATCGAGCTTCGAGGTCGACGTGAGAGGCGCATGACGATCGGGGGGCGTGCGCACCGGAGGGACGAAGGTTCCGCCCGTGGCCCCGCTGGCTCCGCCGGTCGCTCCGCCGTCCGGGCCGAGATTGGTGCCATCGCCTCCCGCGCCCGTTTCGCCGTTCCGGCCGACATGAAGGGTCACGTCGCAGCCGATCCCGACCGCCAAGTGGAATATCGCCAGAGCCGGCAGGAAGAAGGGGGACTGAAAACACCGTCGCCGTCGCCCTCTTGGGATGCGCGGGGGCCGAGCGGCACCATTCGTCGTGGTCGGGCTTGGGGTCGTCGTGGTCGTGGCCATGGTGATCTCCTCGCCCCCCTCGTGTCCCGCCCGCGCGTAAATGTTTCAGCTTCCCAATCGGCGCAGCATGTTGTCGGCGTCGGTGTGATTCGTTCCCTCGGGAAAGCGACGCACGTATTCGCGCAGATCGGTGCGCGCGCCGCCGAGATCGCCGCCCCGCAGCCGACACACCGCCCGTCCAAAGAGCGCGCGCGCCGCCAGCTCGTCGTCCCCGCCGCCGTCGAGAACGCGATCGAAGTCACCGATGGCTTCGGGCTGTCGTCCGTCCTGAGCGCGCAATTCAGCGCGGGCCAGTCGCGCGCGCCGATCCGTGCCCGTGGGTTCCAGNNGAGATCTCCGAGCGCCCAGAGCGCGTCGTGGTCGTGCCGCAATCGTCGCAAGGCGCGCGCGAGCAACACCCCCTCGCTGGCACTCGGTCGCGCGAGAGATGCGGCGGGCCGCAGCTTGAGCGTGGGCGCCACCCACGCTCCGGCGCGGTCGCGCCCCAGTTCGGACGGGTCGAGGGGCGGGGGCTCGATGCGAGGTGTACCGATGCCAGGTGCCTCGGCCGGAGCCGCTGGCGGGGGTGGCTGGCCGCTCGCCGGCGCCACGGAGTGCGGGGCACGAGCAGGCGGCATCGCTTCAGCGAGCGCCAGGCGACGATGCACGGGCCGCGGCGCCGGGATGGGAGCGAGAGCCGGCATCCCCATGGCGGCGCCCGCTGGTGACGCGAGGGGGGCCGGTGCCGTTGTGGGGGCAGGGCGCTCCTCCGGGGCATTCACCGCCAACCGCCCGCTCCGCCTGGGCCCCTGCGTCCCAGGAGTGGGATGCTTGACTTTAGCTGTCGCGGCGCGCTGGTCGCGTAGTTTATTCAACCTTTGGATGAGCTTTCCTGACACCGCCGTGGCGACGCCGCCCAGGAGCAATGAAGCGACGACCAACACCACCGTCCGGACCCAGACCGGGCCCCCCCACAGCGCGCCACCCGACCACGGCCGGGGTGGCCGCGACGCATGCGCGATCATATGGGCAACGCGAAGCGGATCGGGCGGAGGCGCGGGCTTCAGGAGGCGCTCGGCCGCGCCGATCTCGGCTGCGGTGCCTGATTCGGTGGGCGGCAGGTCCTTCCACCGGTGGGGATCATGCCCAGTGGGAATTTTCACTCTTCGTTCTCCTTGGTGGTACGGCGCCAGGCTTCCGTGAATTCGGCGCGGGCCCTGTGCAGCCAGACGCGAACCGTCGCAGCCGGTCGGTCGACCAGGCGCGCGATTTCATCCGTTCCCAGCTCCTCCAGTTCGAAAAGCACCAGCACCTGCCGGTGTCGTTCCGGAAGCTCGCCCAGGGCGCGGTAAAACCTGCGGGTCGCGTCGGCGCGCTCCAGCTCGGCCGCCGGACCGGGCTGATCGCAGGCCGTCTGATCCGCCATCCGGTGGGTCAATCGCGCCCAGGTCCGGCGGCGTTTCAAGGCCCGTCTTTGGTTGGCCAGGACCCGGGTCGTGATGCGGAATAGCCAGGTCGTTATCTTCGCCTCACCCCGAAACTCACCCAGACGCCGGGCCACGATGAGAAAGACTTCCTGAACCGTCTCCTCGGGATCCAATCCTGGCCCTCCCAGCCGTTCGGCCCATCGCGCGATCTGGTCCGCATGCGTGCGGCACACGGCCTCGAAGGACGGAGCGTCCGGGACATCCAGAACGGGTCCGGCTATGCGGCGCAGCGATGAGATCGGCATCTGGGGCATTCCCCTCGTGTCCGGGACAGCGGGTCTTGTTTCAGGGATCCCAGAAAAAGGTGAATCCGGCGGCGAGGGCAAGGTCCCAGCGGGGCAATGCCACGGCCGTGGCCGGACCGGCCGGTCCGACACCGATTGCCACCTGGTGGGAGCGCAGCCAGAGCGACCCGCCCGCGCCCACCCAGAGCGCCGCCCCTCGGCGCACGGTGCTTCCCACGCGAACGAAGGGGGCGATTCCCAGGGCCAGGCCCGTGTCCCGGGGCGGACCGGCGAGGCCCTGTCCCTCGGCACGCGTGAGCCCCACCACTGGCCCCACGGCGAGCTCGGTGTAGAGGCGGGGTTGGCCCCACACCCGGGCGGCCGAGGGCAGGACTTGCAGCCGTTGCCAGGCCGCCTTTCCCGCGCCGAGGGGCACGTCGCGCGTACCTGTCGCCGTTCCCGTCAGGCGAAAAACCCAGTGACCGATTGCGATCTGTCCTAAGATCTGGAGCGCGGGCGCCGCGCCGCCCGAGCTCCCCGCGACAAATCCCCCGCCGGCCCCCACGCCGACACGCTGCGGGGTCGGTCCGACCTCGGAGGCGGAAGCTCGGAGGTCGATGCCCGGGAGCGGAGCCTCCTCGGCGCGCGCCAACGACGATTCGCCCGCCGCCATGGCGGCCACGATGGGCCGAGCGGCGGCC
>PMNO01000303.1 GCA_003161835.1 Myxococcales bacterium
GCCGCCCACGATCCGGAGCTGGATCGCACCGTCGCCATCAAGCTCTTGCGGGCGCGATCCGGATGGGGCAGCGCCGACGACGGCCGCGCGCGATTGATGCGCGAAGCCCAGGCCATCGCGAAGGTGTCGCACCCGAACGTCGTGGTCGTTTACGACGTCGGGACGTTCGAAGGCCGCATCTTCATCGCGATGGAGTTTGTCGAGGGACACACGCTCGGCTACTGGTTGCAGGCCGGGCGCCGCAGCCTCGTCGAGATTCTGGACGTCTTCACGGCTGCGGGCCGCGGGCTGCAGGCGGCTCACGAGAAGGAACTGGTGCACCGCGATTTCAAACCTGAAAATGTGATGGTGGGCGCCGACGGAACGGTCCACGTCATGGACTTCGGACTCGTGCGCTTGGCGATCGACCGCCGCAAGCGCCCGCGCGAGCCGGCGATGAGCGAGCGGTCGTCCGAGGCGGTGCTGGCCGACAAGAATTGCGACCCCCTCGCGACACGGATCATAAGCTCCGCCGCCCCGCAGGCTCGCTCGGTCAACTCGGCCTCGGCATCGGAAGCGCTCGACTCGAATCTGACCCAGACGGGGTCCATCATGGGCACACCGGCTTACATGTCCCCCGAGCAGTTTCGTGGCGAGGAGACTGACGCGCGAACCGATCAATTCAGCTTTTGCGTCGCGCTGTACGAGGCGCTCTACGGTGAGCGCCCATTCATCGGAACCAATAGCGCCGAGCTGGCCGCCAACGTCCTGGCCGGAGAGGTCCGACCGGAGCCGCCTGGAACCGAGGTCCCGGGCCCGATTCGCCTGGCGCTCCTTCGCGGGATGAGCCCCGATTCCGAGAACCGTTTTCCATCCATGAATGCGCTGAGTGCCGAGCTCAGGCAGGAGCCGGCGCTGGCGGCGGCGCGGAAGTACGCCGCGGGCGCCGCGGGGAAGCTGGAGGGGATCTGGGAGGCCACGGAGTCCGCGAGCGACAGAGCGTCAAGAGCGAAGGCCGAGACCCGTCGAGCGTTCCTCGCCACCGGGAAGCCGTACGCCGTCACCGCATTCGACGCCGCGAGCCGCATTCTCGACCGCTTCGCGCGCCGCTGGACCGAGCTTTACATCGACACCTGCGAGGCGACACACGTGCGCGGCGAACAGTCGACCGAGGTCCTGGACCTCCGCATGGGCGCGCTCGGGGAAGCGCTCGGAGATCTTCGAGCTCTTTGTCGGCAATTCCGAGACGCGACGCCCGATCTGGTCGAAAACGCCGTGAATGCCGCGAACGCCCTGGGAACACTGGAGCGCTGCGCGGACGTCGAGTTGCTACGTGCGATCGTGCGTCCCCCCGATGATCCGGCCACGCGCGCCGTGGTCGAAGACCTGCGCGCTCGCCTTTCCGAGGTGCGGGCGCTGTCGCACGCCGGTCGTGTCGCGGACGCAATGAAGGCCGCCATCGCGCTCGAGGCCAGCGCGCGCCAAACCGGATACGCACCTCTTCTGGCCGAGGTGCTCTTCACGTCGGGCATGATGTGCTTCGAGGTCTCGGATTTGGAGACCGCGACGCGCATGTTCGAGGACGCGGCCTGGACCGCGGAGCTCTGCCGGCACGATGAAGTCGCCGCACAGGCGGCGGCCAGTCTGATCTTCCTCACGGGGCACGCCCAGTCCAGATTCGAGGCCGGCGAGATATGGAGTCGGCACGCCGAGACGGTGCTGGACCGAATGGGCGGCCATGATCTCGTGCGCGGATGGCTTCACAACAACCGGGGAGCCATGCGCGAGACGCAGGGGCGTCTACGCGAAGCCATCGAGGATATGCAGCTTGCGATAGCCGCGAAGGAGAAGGCGCTCGGTCCGGGCGATCCCGACGTCGCTGCCTCGATCAGCAACGCCGCCATTTATCTCGCCGAGCTCGGAGAGACCGCGCGCGCGGCCGAATACGCGTACCGCGCCGTGAAGATCACGGAGGCGTCGATTGGGCTCGACCATCCTCGATCGGCCCCGCCGCTCGTGAATTACGCCGAGCTCATGAATCGCCTTGGCCGCTTCGAAGAAGCACGCGCGGCCGCCGAGCGGGCGCTGGAAGTGTTCGAACGCGAAACGGACCCGAACGGACTCTACGTGACCTATCCCTTGAGTGCGCTGGGTTTGAGCCACATTGGCATGGGTCGCTTTGAACAGGCGATCCCTTTGCTGGCGCGTGCCGTGCGCATTCGCGAGGCCAAGGAGACCGTTCTGGCCAAGCGCGCGGAGGTGCACTTCGGGCTGGGGCGGGCACTATGGGGTGCGGGCCATCTCCACGATCGCGGCCGCGCCCGTGAGCTTGTCGCGAACGCGCGAACCGAATACCTCAAAGCCCCGACAACACCCGCCACCGAGCGCGAGCTGCTGGAAATCGATCGCTGGCTGGCGAGCCACGGGGAGCAGAGCCTGGATGCGCTTGCCTGACCGTAGTTCCGACGGTCAGGCCTTCAGCGTGGCGTCCAGATCGCCGGTGTAGGTCGTTCCNNGGAAATTGCACGCAGGTCCCCTGTTTGAAGAAGCCCCCGCCGCTCCCGATGATCAGGTAGGGCAAGGATTCGACACCTTCGGCGCTGCCTTCGTTCATCGCGTTGCACACCAGAACCACCGAGTTGTCGAGGGATGTGCTGGCCCCCTCGGCATTGGCCGCCAGTTGCCCGATCAGGCCGGCGACCTCGGTATAGAACCAGGTGTCGATCAGAGTCTTCCGAGGGTAGTCCGCGGCTCCCGCGTGCCCGATAGCGGAGAGGTCCGGGGTCAAAATACCCAGCCATGGAAACGTCAGCCCGATGCCGTCGTTGCTGGTGAGATCGAGCGTGATGCTGCGGGCGAGGTCGCACCTTACCGAAGCCGCGATGATGTCCATCATCAGCCTCACGTAGGCCGGGTAGTTGGTGTTCAACGTCAAGTTCAACCCCGCGGGGGTGTTCACCGGCGGCTGACACGCGACGACGAGCGGATACGCGGCGGCGGCCGCCGTCAGCTGGGTCTCGATGTTTCGAATCGAGGCGAGATGCGCACCGATCTTCACCTTGTCCTCGGCGCCCAGACGCTGGGCGAAGAGGGTGATGTCATCGAGGCAGAAATCCACCACGCTCTTGCGCCGCGCGAGCAGGGGATCGACCGCCGGGGTCGCGCCGGGCGCGCTGGTGACTCCGGCGAAGAGGCGGTTATAAACGCGATACGGATCAGTCTCCAGGGAGCTCCTGACCTGTCCCGCT
This sequence comes from Myxococcales bacterium, assembly GCA_003161835.1. Taxonomy (GTDB): domain Bacteria; phylum Myxococcota_A; class Polyangia; order Fen-1088; family Fen-1088; genus FEN-1088. The sequence continues at coordinate 3,228 of PMNO01000303.1, forward strand.
CTCCAGCTCGTCGGGTCGCTCCCCCCGCGACAGCGCAGGTTCAGCTGCGGCGACGCGAAGCCCTGCGCCTGGAGGCGGTCCGCGATCAGCGTGTCGATGGACGGCGTCGCTCCTCCCACACTTCCCGTCAGCAAGGAAGGATACGAACGCGCGCCCGAGTATGTCTGACCAGCGTCGACCATGACCTGGCAATCGATGCCGCCCTGGTGGACCCCGCTGCCGGTTCCTCGCATCGCCAGGATCTTCGACTTCCACGCGTCGAGTGGTTGCAGGATCGGGGGCAGGGTCCCCGTCAGCGGTCCGGGGGCCGGGTAAAAGGCGCCGGGGACGACCCCGCCCGTCCACGTGATGGCGATGAAGCGCTTGGCGACTCCCGCGGCCTGGGCGGTTCGTTTGTCCGCGTTCAGCAACGGCAACATGCCCATGCCCAGCCCCAACCCCTTGAGGAGCGCGCGCCTGGAATACCTATCGTTCCGGTCGGTCGTCATGGCAGCACCTCCCCCGTGCCCGGGGTCCGGTATCTGAAGGTTCGCGACGTGGCCAGCGCCACGACCATCTCGCGGATGTCGCGCATGCTGCTCTTGAACCTGGTGGCCGCAGCGTTGATGGATGCCAGATCCTGATCGGTGTCGAGGCGCCCGAGGCCATAGCGAAACCACTGTCGGGTGAAACAGGTCTGCACTTCGTCGCTGGCAGCCAACGCGGCGACCAGGCCGCGCCCGTCGTTGACCATCCTTGGTTGTCCGTCCAGCGTCACCGTCGCGCGCGCGTCGACTGGCAACCCGTTGTCGATGGTCCGATACGCGCCGATTCCGTCGTAGTTCTCGAACGCGAACCCGATTGGCTCGAACAGGGCGTGACATCCGGCGCAGGGATTCATGGCGTGCTG
>PMNO01000048.1 GCA_003161835.1 Myxococcales bacterium
TGGCCCTTTGCCAAGGAGCAGAGGGAACATGAAAAACGAAGTGGAGCGGATTCGAGCGGTGCTGGCGGGGATGCAGCGGGGCCGAGGGCGGCGGTTCTCGCCGGAGACGCGCGGGATGATCGCGCGGGCGGCAGGGAGACTGCGGGAGGCGGGGCAGAGCTGGCCGATGATCGGTCGGGCACTGGGTCTGCCGGCCGAGACGCCGCGGCGTTTGTGGCTGTCGAAGACGGCGAGGACGAGGAGGGGATCGGGCGTCTTCTTGCCGGTCGCGGTGGCGGACCATGGCGTCACCGGAGTCGCACGGGCTGGATTGGTGGTCGTCAGCCCGGCCGGATTTCGGGTCGAGGGACTGGACACGATGCAGGCGGCGGATCTGCTACGGCGGCTGAGATGATCGCGCTGCCGCGAACTATCCAGGTGTGGGCGTACGGCCGGCCGACGGATCTACGGAAGGGGTACAACGGACTTTGGGGCCTGATAAAGAACGAGCTGCGACGGGATCCGCTGAGCGGCGAGCTGTTCTTGTTCGTCAACGCGAAGCGCACGGGCTGCAAAGTGTTTCTTTGGGATGGCACAGGCCTGTGCATCTTCATGAAGAAGCTCGAGCGCGGGCATTTCGCGCAACTGTGGGACGCGGCGGGCACAGCGCTGCAGTTGACGTCGAGTGAACTGGCGCTGTTCATCGAGGGTTGCACAGTCGTCGGACGAAAATCGCTATCACCGACGGCGTTGACGTCGAAAGATCTTGCCTTCGACGATCGCGTGTGATTATTCGACGTGCGTGCTGGATCTGCGGAGCGAGAAGGACATCGAGCGGCTGCGCCAAGTGGCGTTGCTGCTCGACTCGCAGATGAAGCACCTGCTCGACGTGCTCGCCAACAAATGCGCCGAGCTAGACAAGTTGAAGGGATCGGACCGCGAGTTGCAGCTGGCTCTCGCGCTGCTCGCGCAAGCCAGCAAGGACACCGAACAGCAAACCGGCGCCAAGCCCGAAGCGCCCAAGGATCGAGGCGGGCCGCGCGGAGGAGGAGACAAGGGCGAGCGCAAGCCGCGTGAGGGACACGGCCCCGCCGAGCAACCAAATCTGGAACGCGTGCCGCTCGTCTGCGAGCTCGACTGCGCTGATCGCACGTGCCCTTGCTGCGGCGGGCACCTCAAACCGATGGTCGATCAGGCCGAGCGGTCCGAGATGATCGACATCATCGATATCAAGTACCAGGTGGTGGAGGTCGAGCGCCGTAAGTACGTGTGCAAGTGTGTCACCACCGGTCTGATTGGGTACCAATTTCACCGGGATCACCGGTACCCGGGTCCCGGGCGTGCCTCGGGACATTTCGCCCCTGGGTGGCGTGACTGTGGTGGGGCTGCCGGGTGGGGGGCCGTGGACTGGGCTAGAGCCGGAGGGCGGCGTACGGGCCTGGGAAGGTAGGCCAGCCGGCGCGAGGCTCTCGGTTGAAAGCCAGAAACTCGCGGTGGGGGCCGAGGCGGCGTAGACGAACGGGCGCGCTCGCGGAGAAAAGTTGAGGGCCCGGGTGTGAAGCCCCGGGCCCTCGGTGCTGCGCGGATGGTTCGGGGACTGTGCCCTGACCGGTCCGCGGGGTCCAGTTTTCTGCCGTTCGCGCCACGCGCGAATGGACCCGGCCCATGAACTGACGTTGTACGACCTGTTTTGCCGCCTCTGCCAAGGGCGCTTCTTCGTGTGCCGGCGAGATTTTCGAGGGCAACAGTACTGCGGGATCTCGTGCCGGCAGACAGGGATGACCCGGTCACGCCGTGCGGCCAACGCTCGTCACCAGGCAAGCGCCGAAGGACGGGAAGATCACCGAGGCCACCAGCGGGCGCACGTCGCGCGGCGTGCGGAGCAGCGTCGAATGGTGACGGATAAGACTCCCGAAAAACTTGCCGTTGTCGTTGACTTGGTGGTGTCGAGCGGCCCGGGAATTGTCCAGGTGGGCGAGCCCGCGGTCGGCGACAGGAGAGGTACAGATGGAGCGATACACATTGGCAGTGGCACCCTCGACGAGGTGGATTCGGCTGCTACTGACCCATGGTCCCGACGAGATCTTTCGGGCGTTGCTGCCGCCATCGAGGTCAATTCGACAGGACCGAGTGCTACCGATGATGATCGAGGCCCTGGCACAGTGGGTGGACGCTCCGATCCACGTTGTGCTGTCTGCGGCCGCCCAGGACGTATCGTTCTGTCTTGGTCTCACCGACGAATTGGGATGCGGGACACGGAGCCTCTTTTACGACGTCGAGGTCGTGGAGCGCGGAGCCCGCCGTCGGCGAGGCACGCGGATCCGCGGCATCGGTGACTTCACCGACCTGCGACAACTACACCTCGTAACCACACCGCCTGGGCGGTCACGGTGAGCGGCGTTGGTGACAAAAAGGAGGCGAGCGATCGCTTCGCCGAGGTGCTCAAGCTGTCATTCGTCGACAGCCTGGGCATTCGTGCCATCGCCCGTCGCTTGCATCTGTCGCGACAAACGGTGCGTCGGTTCCTGGAAGGCGAGCGTCGCAAGAGGGGGGGGCAGCCGGATGCGCCCCGACCGACGCTGCTTCACGCCTATGAAGGGGCGGTCCGGCAGATGCTCTCGGATACGCCAGAGATGCGAGCGCCGGCGGTGCTGGAGCGGCTGCGACCCCTCGGATATCGTGGGGGCATCACGATCTTGCGCGATCGGCTGCGGCAACTGCGTCCGCACGCCGAGCGCGAGCCTTATCTGACGCTCGATTTCGCACCGGGGGCGGCGGTACAGGTGGACTGGGCGGACTTTGGTTTCGCGCTTCCCGGTTGCCCACGGCGGGTGAGCGCCTTTGTCATGGCCCTGTGCTACTCGCGAATGTTGTACGTCGAATTCGTGGTCAGTCAGGCGATGGGATCCTTCCTGCGCTGCATGGAGCGGGGACTGCGCTTCTTTGGTGGAACGACCAAGGTCGACATCTTCGACAACATGAAGACGGTGGTGCTGTCGCACACGCCGGTGGCCACGGTCTTCAATCCCCGCTTCCTCGAGTACGCCCGCACGCGCCATTTCGCCGGCGTCGCCTGCAACGTCGGCAGGGGGAACGAAAAGGGGCGGGTCGAGCGGCCAATTGGCTTCATACGTGAGCGTTTCTGGCCGGGCTGTCGACCAACGGATCTGCTGGACCTCAACGTCAAAGCCACCACTTGGCGCGATACCTTCGCGAACAACCGCGTACACGAGGTCACAGGCAAGGTGCCGTCACTGGTCTTCACGAACGAAGAGCGCCAACTGCTACGTCCCATGGGCGAGGCTTCGTTCGATACGGATGATGTGGAGAGCGCCGGAGTAACCAAGAGCTTTCGCGTGCGATTCGACCGATGCACCTATTCGGTGCCACCTCAGCTGGTCGGCCAGAGCGTCGTCGTTCGTGCCAACGACGATGCCGTGGCCATCTTCCTTGGCCCCAAGCAGGTAGCCATACATCGCCGCTCCTGGGAGATCGGCCGCGACATCGAGCACCCGGCTCACCGAGAGGCAGCTCTTGCCAAGAAGCCCCGCGCCATCGCTGGCGCCTTGCCGCCGGGCCTGGTGGGCCTCGGTGACGTCGGCGTGGACTATTTCAAGGTGCTCGCCGCCGGCTCGCGATCTGTCCACCGGGAGATCGTGCGACTGACTTTCCTGGTCGAGCTCTTCGGCGAAACCGCGACCAGCACAGCCGTCGCGGAAGTGATGCACACGGGCCACGTCGGCGCCGAGTACGTCGAGTACGTACTGCGACACAAGCGTGGCCTCGCCCCGCAAGCTGCACCTTTGCGCCTGGGTGATCCCGAATTGGATGCCATCTCATTTTCCGAGCCCGATCTCAGTCGCTACGATCAGATCGCCGAGCGAACGCGCGATCCGGGACAGCCTCCGCCCCCTGCCGACGTCGCAGGGCCATCATCATGAAAGACGATGATGTCCTCGCCCTGCTGGTCGACAAACTGCGCTGGCTACGTTTGCCGGGCATGGCTACGACTCTGCCAGACCTGCTCGAACGAGCAGCCAGCGACAACCTGACCATCCCCGAGGTCCTGCACCGTCTGTGCGACGAAGAGAAGGAGAGCCGCATGCGAAGCGCCGTCGACCGCCGCATCAAGGGCGCTCGCTTCCCCGAGGTCAACACCATCGACGGCTTTGATTTCGACTTCGATCCTTGTCGCAAAAGGGCCAAGGCTCGCTATCTGGCGCTTCATGACATCGCCTTCGTCGACAAAGGCATCAACCCCCTCTTCATCGGCAAGCCCGGGACCGGCAAGACCTTCCTGGCCCGGGCCTTGGCCTATCGCGCTTGCCAATCCGCCCGCAGCGTCGTGCTCGTCAGCGCCCCACGAATGCTCAACCATCTGCACGGCGAAGANNCCCGCCCAGGCCAAGCTCGCCTTCCAGGTCATTTCAGAGCGCCATGAACTGCGCCGGTCAACCGCCATCACCACCAACCGCGCCTTCAAGGACTGGCCCAAAGTCTTTCCGGACGCCCTCAACGCCCAGATCATCGCCGAGCGCTTGACCGAACGCGCCGAAACCTTCGTCTTCGACGGGAAAAGCTACCGAGATCCACGCTGATTCAGCCTCGCCGGGGAGGAAACCACGCCCCCGATCCGCGCTGCCCATCAACAGCGGCGGTAAAGCCCCGCGCCCCGACCACCGCGGCGGCTCGGGCGGAGAACCGTCCCCAAATCACCGGGTGGGTCCCTGGGTACCGGTGATCCCGGTGAAAGTGGTTGCCGAACCACTCGGATGGTGACAACGGCGAGGACAGCAAAGAAGGGACTCGGCGTCGGTTGTCCAAAACGACTATCGTCTTGGTGCACTCAACAAACCACCGAGGCCCTGAATTGGACATTAAAACGATCCTGAACCGATGTCATGCTTTCAAATCGTTCGTATATGGCAAGGCCAGCTTTCGGGGGGACCGCATCGAGGTTCAGGTTCGTGCGCGGAAGGGTTCAAGGGGAAGGTGTTCACGATGCATGCGGCGCGGGCGGACGTACGACACGGCTCGCAAGCCGCGTGCCTTCCGCTTCGTGCCGTTGTGGGGCTACGGCGTCTTGCTGCTCTATCTGATGCGGCGGATCGATTGCCGGAAGTGCGGCGTGACGACCGAGGTCGTGCCGTGGGCCGATGGAAAGGAGCACACGTGCCACGCGTTCCAGTTGTTCCTGGCCCGCTGGGCGCGCCGGCTCTCCTGGAGCGAGGTCGCCACGCTCTTCGGCATCGACTGGAGCGTGGTGTATGCGTCAGTCAGATGGGTTGTCGAATACGGTCTGGCCCATCGCGATCTCGACGGTGTCAGAGCCATCGGCGTTGACGAGATCGCGGTCTGGACGGGCCACAAGTACCTCACGGTCGTCTACCAGATCGACGAGGGGTTTCGCCGATTGCTGTGGGTGGGAAAGGAGCGCACCGAGGAGAGCTTCCGGGGCTTCTTCACAACGTTCGGAGAGCACCGGGCGAAGGCGCTGCGCTTCGTGGCCAGCGACATGTGGAAGCCGTACCTCAACATGATCGCGGAGTTTGCCGGGCAGGCGATTCACGTATTGGACCGGTTCCACATTGTCGCCAAGGTGAACAAGGCCGTAGACGAGGTCCGGGCCTCCGAGGCTCGAGAACTGTCGCGCAGGGGCTTCCAGCCCGTACTGAAACACACTCGCTGGTGCTTCCTGAAGCGCCCCGAGCACCTCACCCCCTCGCAGAGTCAGAAGCTCTCCGACGTTCTGCGGCACAATCTTCGTAGCGTGAGGGCCTACTTGCTCAAGGAGTCGCTCGAGGTCTTCTGGAGCTACGCTTCCGCCGCCCATGCTGGATGGTACCTCGACAAGTGGTGCACCCGCGCACTGCAATCTCGCCTGGAACCGATGAAGAAGATTGCTCGAACTCTTCGAGCCCACCGCCCCCTCATCCTCAACTGGTTTCGGGCCAAAAAGGAGATTTCTTCAGGTTCGGTCGAGGGCATGAATACCAACGCCAAATTGGCCATCAGAAAGGCGCGCGGCTTTCGTACCTATCCAGCCCTCGAAACGGCCCTGTATCATCAGCTCGGTCGGCTCCCAGAACCCAATTTTATCGCCCACAGATTCTCCTGAAGAGGCGGAATTTTAGCCTAGCAGCCCGTGGTGAAAGT
>PMNO01000301.1 GCA_003161835.1 Myxococcales bacterium
TACCGCCTGCGCCGGAAGCTGGGAGAGGGCGGATTCGGGGCCGTCTATGAAGCCGAGCACCCGGTCTTGAAGCGCCGCGCGGCCGTCAAGGTCCTGCATCAGGCCGCGGGGCGCGATTCGGAGGCTGTGTTGCGCTTCATCTCGGAAGCGCAGGCGGCCAACCAAATACGCAGCCGCAACATCATCGATATCTTCTCGTTTGGCCAGCTACCCGATGGCCGCCATTTCTACGTCATGGATCTCCTGGAAGGAGAGCCGCTCGACCGTTGTCTCGCCCGCGAGATTCGTTTCGACGTGCCCACCACCTTGCAGCTGTTGCGACCGATCGCCGAGGCCTTGGACGCCGCGCACGCCGCGGGCGTCGTTCACCGCGATCTCAAACCGCAGAATATCTTCCTGACCTGGGACTCGACCGGCGAGACCGTGCCCAAGCTGCTCGACTTCGGGATGGCCAAGCTCCTCGGCGATTCGCCGGTCAACACCCTGAGCGGGACACCGATGGGCACGCCTCTGTACATGTCGCCGGAGCAGGCACGCGGCGACAAGGTGGACGGGCGCTCGGACGTGTACGCGCTTGGTGTTCTGTGCCACGAGCTTCTCACCGGCCGTTTACCGATCTCGGGCGATTCCACCGTCGTGGTGCTGATGGCTCATATCCTTCAGGCGCCGCCCCGGATGTCCGAGGTGTGGCCGGAGCTGCCACCGTCCATGGACGAGCCCATCCTGCGCATGCTCGACAAGGATCCGCAGGCGCGCCCNNACGCCCGTGATCGGACGCGCGTCGAACCTGAGGTGGCGGATTCTGGGCGGACTCGTCGCGCTGGGCTTGGTCGCGGCCTATGTCATTGGTGGCCGCATGAACGCGCCCGTCGCGCCGCCAGCCGCGGTGGTTGTCCCAGCGTCGGCGGCGACGCCAATACCGGCCGCGGCGATGCCGACGTCGCCTCCGCAAAACCTCCCCGCGGCTCCCGGTCCCGGGCCCGCCAGCGCGGGTGTGGCGCCACTTGCCGCCCCGGTTCCGCCAGGATCGGTCGAGCTGACCCTGCAAGGCGCCCCCCGGGGAGCGCGGGTCTTGATGGACGGAAAGCCTGTTGGTGAAGCGCCGGGACCCATCCCGCTGCCCTTCGGGCAGGCGCCCGTGCAGCTCACGATCACGGCCGCTGGATACGAAGCGACCACCCGCAATATCGTCCCCGATCGGCCGGCCACCGTCGTCGTCAAGCTGAAAAAGCGAGGGGAGGGCGCGACCCGACGGGCACCGATTCCCCGCGATCTGGAGAGTCCCTTTTGACGGTGGGACGGGCCGCGGTCTTGCTGCTCGTCGCTGGCGGCGGGTGCGCGCGTTTGCCCGACCTGCAGGCCGGCACCTGTGGCAACCACGTCGTGGAGGCCAGCGAAGACTGCGACGGCTTCGCGCCGAGCTCCAGTTCCAGTTCGATCTGCATCCGGCCGGGCGCGGTCGGGGAATGCCACCTCGACTGCGGCCGTCGCTCCGACGGCAGTCGCCCGTCGTGTCCGGCCGGTTGGGGCTGCGCGCCGCAAGGTATTTGTCGGCCGCCAACGGGTGAGTTCGACCCGTCCGGCGAATTCAGGGTGGGCGGAGCCTGGTCGTTGATGTCCGGCGATTTCGACGGTGACGGTCGCGGCGAAATCGTCAGCCTCGAACGGCCCAACACCGTCGGAGGGACCAAGTTGCGCTTTCACTATTTCGATGAAGACGGCGTTCTCGTCGAGACCCGGTCGTTTCCAAAAATTGTCGCCTCGCCGGTGGTGACGCCCCATCCCGGGAGCAATCGCAGCGACCTTGTGTTCATCGATACCAGACTTTCGGTGAGCGTCCTTCTGGGCCAGGCCGATCGCAATCTCGTGCCGGAGGCCTTCAGCTCGTACCACTTTCCAGGTGCGGCGGTCCGCTTGCTGGCGGTGGGCTCCAGCCCCATCGATGACAGCAGCGCCATCGTCATTCTGACCACCATCGGAGGCGTGCCGGGATTTTACGTTCCCAACAGTCGGGGCGTCCTGCGCCACGCCGGAGCGCTGCCGGGACCCATCGAGGCGCTGGCCGGCGAGCCGGCGAACGGGAACATCATCGAAGATGCCGGTACCTCGCCTTGTCGCGAGCTGGTGCTCGCGGTCCGGGGGGCGACCTCCTTCTCCGTGGTCGACCCTTGTACCCGGGACGGGATGGCCGTGGTTTGGCGTGACCAGGTTGTCGAGACCACCGTCGCCTTGGTTCCTCCCGCCGAGATCGACGCGGCCCCGATCCTGGCCGATCTCAACGGGGATGGTCATCTGGACGTGCTGATCGGCGCCGATGGAAAGACCTACGCCGCCATCGGCGACGGGCGAGGCCTCGGTACCGCGGTGCCTTTTCAGTTGCAGCTCGATGTCCCGGACGAGCCACCCCAAGACACGCCGATGCCGCTTGCCGCGGGGGACTTCACGGGGGACGGTGTCGTGGACTTCGTCTTCGGCGATGGTTTGCTGCTGTCCACGCCGGGGGCGGCCGGCGCGCCGCCGCGATACCTCCCCGGGATTCACAACCAGGGTGCTCCCTGGACGGTGGCGTGGATCGCCGATTTGAACGACAACGGGAAGGTCGACGTTGTCGCGGCATCGAGCGGCCGTCTGGGAATCGATTTCTTCAACGGCGAGGGAACCCAGGATTTGCCTGCCTTCAGCATCCCCACCGACGGGCCTGTCGAGCTTCTGGTGGTGACGGATCTCGACGGCGACCTGATCAACGATCTGGCTCTCATCGAGCCCGCGGCCTCCGAAGGGGAGCCGGATTCGTTGAAGATCGCCTTCGGCAACTCCGCGGGCCCTCCTTCCCCGCCCACACCCATCGCGCGCATCCCCCACGTCGATGAGTTGAGTGTCCTTTTCGAAGCCGGGGTTGGCAACCTCACCGTGGCGTCCACCGAAACCGTCGCCGTCGGGCCGGGCGGGCCGGGCGGACCGGGCGGGGCGCTGGCGGTCCTGAGTGCCAGCGGCGATCGGCTTCCCATCGCCCCCTACCAGCTGGTGGACATATCGACCGCGGGCGTGATCACGCGGGCGCTCGCGGGCGCCGTGGCGGTGGGCGGCTTCACCGGCCCCGGACATGCGGACGTGATGGCCCTGGCGAGCGCCGGAGATCCCCAGACCAACGATTTTCAATACTGGCTGCTCCCTCCGCTTGCCACCTCGGAAGGTCCCGTCCTGAGCATCGCGGGCCAGGTCGATTCGCGCCTGACTCCGGTNNCTGGACGGAGATCTCCGCGACGAGACGTTGTGGGTGATGCCCGCCGACGCGAAAACCCATTGCGCCCTGGCGATCGTCGGTTTAGGCGGCGCCGTTCCGGGCGAAGCGATCCCGCGCCAGACTCTGGTGCTGGATGAGCCGTGCCTCGGCCCGCAGGTCGTGCCCGTCGACGCGGATGCGGATGGTCGGGTGGACATCGCCCTTCTGACCGGAGCGCCGGGCGAGGCGGATCGCAAGCTGCTCGTGCTGTGGAACGACGGGACGGGAGGCTTCGCGCGCTCCGCCGTCACGACGTTGAGCGCGGCCGGTGAGTCGCCCCAACAATTCGCCGTGCTTCCGCCGACGCCACTTCGTCCGTTCACCTTCGCCTACGTGACCGATCGGGCCGCGATTGCGCTCACCGCGTCCGGCGCGGGTTCGCGCCAGTTCGGTCCGCCGCGCGCGTTGGCGGATGTTCAGCGCGGGACCGGAATCGTCGCCGCCGACNNGCCGCCATGACTCCTCCGTTCCGGATTCGGTTTTTCGGTCTCCTCCTGCTCGCGGCGTTCATCGTTCACCTGCCGCGGCCCGCCGCCGCGCAGAGTGCGCAGGACATCGAGCGCGCCAAGGAATCGTTCAAAGCTGGCGCCACCGCCTACGCCGCGGGTGAGTACCTGGCCGCNNTCGCTGGCCCAGGCCGAGCGGCGTCAATACTTCGTCGGACATGAGCGCCCGCATCTCGACCGGGCCATCATGCTCTATCGCCGGTACATCGATCAGATGCCGAGCGGCGGCCGCCGCGCCGACGCGCTCGACGCCTTGTCACAGCTCGAGCCCCTCGCCGCGACACTCGCCCCGATTCGTCCGGAACCGGGTCCGCAAGTCAAAGGGCCTGCCCTCGAGAATCGCGGCGCGCTTCGACCCACCCGCGTGATGATCACCGCGGAGGCCCCGGGCGCCCAGCTCTCGCTCGACGGCGGGACCCCCGTCGCCTCGCCGCTGATCCGCGAGGTCGAGGCCGGCCACCACCACGTCGATACCACTGCGGCAGGCTATGTTCCGGAGGGCCGCGATTTCACCGCGGTGGCGGGTGAGTTGATTCCCGTCGCGGTGTCGCTGCGCGAGCGCCCGAGTACGGTCGCGCTGACCACTTCCCCTGATGCGGAGATTTATGTGGATGGCGCCTTCGTCAGACGTGGTGGCGATCGCGTTCCCCTGCAATTGCCGAGCGGCGCGCATCGGCTCAATGTGGCGGAGAAGGGCCACCATTTGTCGCTGCGCATGCTCACCCTCGGACCGGGCGAGACCCAGGACATTTCGGTGGCGCTCGATCCGACCTGGCAGCGGCGTGTCGCACGTGTGCTGTTCGTGGGCGGCGGCGTCGCCCTGGGCGCTGGGATCGTGTTCAGCGTGCTGGCGGTGGGCGCCGAGGATCGCGCGCAGGAGTTTCTCCGCAAGCAAGCGACTGGCAACGTGAGCAGCGGTGAGCTGAACAGCTACCACGGCGCCGTCACCGATCGCGACCGCTACCGGGTGGCAACCGCCGTGAGCCTGGTATCCGCGGTCACCTTTCTGGTCACCGGGCTCCTGTTGTACGAAATAGACCACCCGGATCCGCAAGAGCTCAATCGCAGGGGGCCGTCCATCGAAGGCGATCCGGTGGCGAAGGCCGGGGGACCGTCGCGTCCACGCGTTCAACTCGCGCCCGTGTTGGCGGCGGCCGCGGGAGGCTTCAGCGCCGTGCTCGGTGGCACGTTCTGAGGCTCGGTCGTCCGCCGGCGACCCTACCCGAGGTGCTCTCGCTGGATCAGGTCTTCGACCCGGCCACGAACCTCATCCCGAATCTCACGGACACGCGCGACGGGCTTGCCCTTCGGATCTTCAAGGGGCCAGTCTTCTCGTCGGAGACCGGGCACGACAGGACATGCTTCACCGCACCCCATGGTGATGAGCATGCTGGCGCCGCGCGCGAGATCGTCGGTAAGCTTCTGGGGCGCGGCGGCCGAGAGATCGATGCCAACCTCCTTCATCGCTTCCAGCACCTCCGGGTGAACCCGGGTTCCCGGTTGCGTACCTGCCGATACGGCGCGAGCCTTGCCTGGATTCGCGAGCCGCCCGAGCCAGGCCGCGGCCATCTGGGAACGCCCAGCGTTGTGCACGCACGCAAACACGTATGTTTTCACAGGCGCGGCGGCGGTCATGCGGCATCCTCCTTGTTTGCGGGCATCAGCACGTTTGCCGCGGCGGCGGGGAGGCCCGGGATGAGCCACCGGAAAAGAAATGTGGCCGCGGCCGAGCCGAGAGCTTGCGCAAGAATGAA
>PMNO01000115.1:0-403 GCA_003161835.1 Myxococcales bacterium
CGCTTCGGCACGAGGCGCGTGTTCGCGACGGCGCCGACGAGGGCCAGGGTCGCAATACGCCCCGCGTCACGATTGCCGGGTCGGGTCGGTACGGTCTGGCTTATATCGTCCACGGGACCCAGCGGATTGCGGCTAAACATAAGTCTGTCGCCGTAAGGTATACCGTCCTGACTGTCGTGAAGGGCGGGGAAAAACATCGTAGCGATGCCGCATCGCGTACCGCCGATGGTCCCGGTCTATTTGCGAGCGGGTCCGTTGATCCGTCGGTGAGTCATGACGTCTCCGACGGGAGTGATGAGCACACCGAGGTCGCGGGGGGGGCGCGCGCCCGCCCGGCCCAAGAGATCGGCGCGGGATTCGTCCTCGCGGAGCGATACCAGATCGAGGCGACGCTTGGCGAGGG
>PMNO01000115.1:426-2719 GCA_003161835.1 Myxococcales bacterium
CTGCGCGAGATGTTGCGTGCGCCGACGGTGACACCGGGCACGCGCGCGTTCGCCGAGCGCTTGCGCGATATTCGCGAGCTGTGCGGTGGTCTTGCGGCGATGCACGCGGTCGCAATCGTTCACCGCGACGTGACGCCACAAAATGTATTGAGGATGGCGGACGGCCGGTTGGTGCTGACCGACTTCGGGTTGGCATTGGGACGCGACGATCAGACCACGGTGCATGGGGGCACGCCAGCGTACATGCNNTGTTCAGTTGGGCATGATCATGCACGAGGTGTTGACGGGAGCTCGCCCAACCTGGACGGCGGACGGCACGCGACTGAACCTGGTCGAGCCGCAGCCGGGAGCGGGTGCCGCCGAGGCGGAGTTGTTGCGACTGATCGCGGAGTGCGTGGATGCGGATCCGGCGCGTCGCCCACCGTCGGCGGTGGCGGTTGCGGGACGCGTGGCGGCGGCGGAGGTCGCACGGCCGGCACCGCTTCCCACGCGATTGGCGAGGCGCGCGCAGCGGTACATCCGGCACCATCCACGCTTGATGGCGACGCTGGCGGCGACGGTCGTGTTCGCCGGCGTGGTGCGAGCTGTGCAGGTGCTGTCACGGCCACCGCTGTGTCGGGGCGCGGCGCAACAGTTGGCGGGCATCTGGGATCCGGCGCGCGCGGAAGCCGTGCGACGCGCCTTTACGGCCAGCGGCAAGGGCTACGCCACCGAGACGTTTGCGCGGGTGCGGACGATCCTGGACGCGTACGCCAGCGATTGGGAACGCATGTACACGGACGCTTGCGAGGCCACGAACCTGCGCGGCGAGCAGTCGGCGGAGGTTCTGGATTTGCGCATGGGGTGTCTGAAGGAGNNGCATCGGGACTGACCTCGATTGCGCGATGCGCTGACGTGGGTGTGCTGCGGGCCGTGGTGCGTCCGCCGGCGAACCGCGAGGCGCGTGCGAAAGTGGAGGCGTTGCGAGAAAAGATCGCAGAGGTAAAAGCGCTGGGGCTTGCGGGTCGCGTCGCCGAAGCGACGAAGAAGGCACGACCGCTGGTCGCGGAGGCCCGCGGGATCGGATACGAGCCCCTGCTTGCCGAGGCGCTGGATGCGCTTGGTAGGATCGAGCGCTGGACGGGGCCCTTCCCGGAGGCGGAGGCGGAGCTCGACGCGNNGATGCTGGTGGCGGAAGGCTCGCGACACGACCGGGTGTTGGCGGAGGCTGCTGTTGACGAAATAATGCTCTTCTCCGCCCTTGGTCGCGTCGACGACTTGAATCGCCTTGTCCCTCGCGGGGAAGTGACGTTGAAAAGAATCGGCGGCGATCCCCTTCTGGAGAGCTGGATTTACACGGCCATCGGAGTCGCCATGTCCCAAAACGGGAAGCACGCTGATTCTCTAGCAATGGATCGAAAGGCGCTTGAAACCAAGAAGCTTGCGCTATCCGAAGATCACTGGGACGTAGCGCTCTCTCGAGGAAACATCGCTGAAGAACTGCATTCCTTGGGAAGGGACAAGGAGGCGCTAGAGGAGAACGAGCGGGCAGTTGGCGTGCTTGAGCGCGCCCTTGGTCGCCGGCATCCTGACCTCGCGGGACACATTTATAACCGCGGCGAGATTCGTTTGGCTCTCGGACAGATTACCGAGGCACGCGCAGATTTTGAGCGATCTCTCTCAATCTGGACCGAGGAATTGCCGCCCGACCACATCTATAACAGCTTGCCTTTGACGGGTATCGGTCTCGCGATCCTAGCGGAGGGGAAATCGGTCCGAGAGGCGATTGACCCGCTGGAGCGGGCGTTCAAGATTCGCGAGTCCGCGCCGGCAGAGCCCAAAATGCGCGCCGAGACGATGTTCGCGCTGGCGCGGGCCCTGTGGGAAGCGGGTCCGAACATCACCCGAGATCATAAGCGTGCCGTCGGCTTGGCCGAGAGTGCGCGTGACATGTTCCCCGCTGACGAGGACGCGGAGCGACGAAAGGTCGAAGGGGCTCTGGCCCTTTGGCGGGAAACGAAAGGAACGGCGTCTGCGCCTGGGTCGGCAGGACTCCTGAAACGTTCCCTGCGCCCCTGATCACTCGGCTGCGCCCAAACCCGATGGCCTCTCGCAGGTTTTCGGAAGGGTGTCTCATTGTCGCACCGGTGATCAAGGGTGCGACGCCATGCCACCAGGTTGTGAGCCGGGACGGTTGGTGTCGTTCCCTATGGGGCCACCGTTGAAGTGGGCCCCGCAACAATTGTTGTTTGTCGAGCAACGAGGTTCGGGAAGTCCCGTTGGTAACAACCCGGTAAGTCCCTGTAACCATAGA
>PMNO01000642.1:0-2785 GCA_003161835.1 Myxococcales bacterium
TCTCGTCCGGCGACGCGGCCATGGAATGGATAGTACCTTGCCCGCCGTGTGGGCAGCGCCCCCGAGGCGCGTTCGCGGGGCATCGTTCCGCGCGTGACATCTTCCGCGTGCGCGCAAGCTCCGGCATAATTCGCGCGTGAACGCGTACGCGACCGAGGGGTGGGAGAGTTTCTTCGTCGCCGAGGCGGGCGCCGCCGCCGCCCTCGCGCNNTCTCCCGGGCCGCGCGGCCGAGGCCCTGCTGATCCTCTTCGGCGTGATTGTCGTCGCGTCGTTGGGCCTCGTCCCCGGCCAGTCGGCGTCTCAGCTGGGCCTCGAGATCCTCGCGATTGGCGCGCTCATCTACGTGTACCTGTTGATCATCCAGCTCAAGGTCGCGCGCCATCCTGGCCAGCAGCGCTCCTGGATCGTGACTCGCATTCTCGGCACTCAACTGGCCATGCTGCCGCTCATCGTTGCGGGTGTCTCGACAGTGGCGCATGCAGGCGGGGGGCTCTACTGGCTGGCGCCCGGGGTTGTTCTGTCTTTTGGCGCGGCGCTCATCGACGCCTGGGTCCTGATGGTCGAAATTCAGCGCTGAATANNCCCGGCTGCTTTCTGGGTTCGCACCGCGCTCAGAGCGCTCCCTGGCGGATTCTTCGGCGATCGGCCTTGACGTCGACCGCAGCGCCTTGCAAATTATCTCGCGTTTTTTCGCCGTGATTCTTCGAGAAGTGAAATCAAGACTGCGGACGGCGGCGGCGCTCCTGGCGCTCGCGACGTTCTTGTTCGCGGAATCGTCGATACGCGCCGAGCCCAGGGGCGGCCCAATCGTGTACGGCGGCGGCCAGGTGTTCACCGGTCGCTCGGACCACGTTGACGCCAATTGGTTCGTCGTGGNNCAAGGTGGCGAGCGGCTCGAACGGTCGACCTCGATGGTCGCTTCGTCGCGCCTGGGTTCGTCGACGCGCATGTCCTCTTCGTCGATGGCGGGCTCAGCCTTCTGCAGGTGGATGCGGGCGACGCCCACAGCGCTGACGACGTGCGCGCCGCTGTCGCGCGGGCCGCTGGTCACCCGCTTGGCGGGTGGGTCGTGGTGTGAAACGTTGGCCTCGACGTGCTGGGGGGGCGCTAACCCACGCACGAGTGCCTGGCGCCCATAGTCGCGCCCGCGGCTGGTAAGCCCGTGCTGCTCTTGCTCAAGGGTGGACACCACGTCTATGCGAGCCCGGCGGGGCTCGCGCGCCTCTCCGTCGACGCTGGTTCACCCGATCCGCCGGGGGGGACCATCGTGCGGGATGCGGCCGGGGGTCCCACGGGCCTCCTCGTCGACGAAGCAGCCTGGGACGCCGTGCGGGGGTTGGAACTGAACGTCGGACCCGAGACCATCGCGCAGGCCATCGTCGCCGCGCAGAGGTTGGCCGTTCGTTACGGCATCACGACGATCGGTGACAACACATTCTTCCCCGNNCCGAAAGGACCCGCAGGTTCGATACTTCGGTGACAAGTATTTCCTCGACGGCGCGCTGTCGACGGCGGGAGCCGGCGCGTCCGGTGCCGCGCGAATCGAGGCAGGGCCGCGCAACAGCGTCGATGAACTCAGGGACCTCATGCTGTTCGCGGGGCCATTCGGCACGGCATTTCACACGCAGTCGCGCGAAGGTGCAATACGGCTCGTGGAAGCACGCGGAGCGATCACGTCGCGTCGCGCGGGCGCGGGTCCCGACGTCATCGATCATTGCGGGCGTTGCGGGTCGGGCGATCTTCCGCGGCGGATCCGCGCCGCTGGCTTTCGCGTCACCGTGCTGCCCGGGCAACTGCACGAGCTGCCGGCGCTGTTGCGCGACCTGCCGTCGGCGACACATCCGTGGCTGCTTCCGATGCGCGAGCTCTTCGATGCCGGGGTGGAGCCCGCGTTGACCTCCGATTGGCCATTCGGCGCGGAGGTGTCCTATCCCGATCTGCCTGACGGGTTCCATCGCACGGGCCTGGCACCGCTAGCGGGCATCGCCGTCGTGACGAGCGGGCGCACGCCGAGCGGTGCTCCCATCACGGGCGCCGGAACGAGAACGATCACCATGGGCGAGGCGCTGCTCGGCGCCACCACGTACGGCGCACGCGCCGTCGGCCGAGACGACGTCGGGAGGATCGCGCCCGGCTCTCGCGCCGACTTCGTGGTGTTGCCAGTGTCGCCGTTTCAGGTCGACGCCACGGCCCTGTACCGTACGGATCCGCTCGCGACCTACATCGACGGCTCGGCCGTCTGGGGCAGTTTGGGCTCGAATCAAGACCAACCGCTGCCTCGCGATGCCGTGACGTCGCAGTTCGCGACACAGCCCACCGGCCATGCCTTTTCGCCGATCCTTGGCTACGATCCAATTCCGGGCTTTCTGATCGGCGGCGCCTACTTCTTCTTCCGCGTGCGCACCGAGCCACGCTGGAACGCGATGAAGTCCGGATTCCTGTCAGTCGCGTTGTTCGCCTCACTGCTGGGCGTGGCCACGATCGTCCACTGGGGCAAGTTCAACCATGGACACGTCGCGTTCTGGTTATGGGCCGGCCNNCCCATGGACGAGGCCCGCCTCAGCACCGTCGCCCGGTGGGTCGTGGCCCTCATCGGGCTCCTCGCACTCATCCAGGGGATCGTCATGTTCCTCGCGCCGGCGCAGGTCATCGCGATCTGGCCGTGGACGCTGACGCCGCTGACGTGTCGGGTGATCGGAGCGATCTTCTGTCTGGGCAGCGCAGGCATCGCAGTGCTGGTCGATCCACGATGGACGACGGTCAAGCTGATGCTGCAGGTCGAGG
>PMNO01000642.1:2852-3024 GCA_003161835.1 Myxococcales bacterium
TCAAGGCACTCTTCGAGCGCGGCGCCACGGGCGGCAAGGCGCTGTCGCCGCGCACCGTCCAGTTCGCCCCTGCGGTTCTGTGTCGTCCTCTTTCCTGGGAGGACCGGAGGTCGGTCCCCCGGATCAGCGGCCCGATGGGACCCGACTATCCGTCCGCACTGGCGGGCGCAAG
>PMNO01000642.1:3044-3357 GCA_003161835.1 Myxococcales bacterium
TCGTCTTAGCCTGCGGCCTCTTCGTCCCAGCGAAGCGCTGCGTCGGCTTGGGAGCCCGTTCGATGAAAGCTCAAAAGTTTGGATTTGTTGCGGGACTTGCAGTATTAGCTCCGGTACTGGCAGCACGAGAGGCCCTCACCAATTCCGGTAAAGGCCTCTGGCCTGCGGAAATACTGGTCGGGGTGACCCCGGCCGAAGGGAACGCCAGGGACCCGTTGGACAACGTCATCTCAGCCCTGACCGTCGCCAGCAATCGGGAGTTGGCTTTGCCCCGAATGAGCTGTCCACCTGGTGTTCATCGGTAACCACGGGG
>PMNO01000296.1 GCA_003161835.1 Myxococcales bacterium
TCCTCTTGCCCGTAGGAGAGGATCATGTCGTACACGCGCTGAAACGCGGTGCGCGTGATCGACGGGTTCTTCTTGATCAGCGCCAGATAGTCCTCGAAGCTGCCGGACCAGTTGATCTCGGCGTACTCCTTTAGGTTCTGCAGGCCGGCTATCTTGTGAATCAGAGGCGGCACATCACCGGCCTTGCCGGCGACGGAATCTGAAGAGGCCATCGGCATTCTCCTTGAGTGGGCGAGTGAGCGCTGATCGGGCTGAATTTAGTCAGTGAATAAGTCGTGAATCATTTTACCACGGCGTGCCATCCCCCGCGCGGGTGGACTGGGCCATTCGTCACTCGGATGTGACCAAAGTTTGACCGGCCGCGGCCCCCAACGCTCGCGAAGTGGGTAGGATCGCGCGACATGCGCGGTACGTTGATGTGGGGGGCCGCCACCGGCCTCGTGACGACGATCTTGCTGGGCCTGGCGGCCCCGACCGCTGCGACCTCGGACTCGCACGCACCGGACCCGCACGCATTGGACGCGCGCGCATCGGACGTGCGAGCGAACGGACCGGCGGTGCGCCCGGTGCTGGTTGTCATCGTGGTGGACCAATTGGCCGCGTGGATGGCGGAGGAGCGGTGGCCCGCGCTTCCTTCCGACGGGGGATTCGCGCGGTTGCGGCGGGAGGGCTTGTACGCCCGTGAAATGCGCTTCGCGCACGCCGCGACCGACACGGCGCCAGGGCACGGTGCCCTCTTTACCGGAGCCGTGCCGCACGAGAGCGGAATTCTGGCCAACGAGGTCGTCCCGCCGAGTGGGGGCGACCCGGTCTCGTTCCTGGCGGATCCGACCACGCGCATCGTGGTGGCGGGCACCGGACCGGGGGCCAAGGCCAGCAGCTCGCTCGCCGCGTTGCGGGTCGAAACGCTGGCGGATATTCTCATCGCCACACGCCCGAGCGCCCGGGTGATCAGTCTGTCGCTCAAGGATCGCGGCGCGCTCCTTGCGGCCGGTCGACATGCCACGGCGGCCATCTGGCTGGATCCAGCCCTCGGCGCGTTCGTGACCTCGACGGCCATCGCGCCGGGCTTCCCGGCCTGGGCGGCCGGTCTGGGCGACGCCGCCGCGGTGCGCGCCGCGATGGCTCAGGAATGGACCGTGGGCGATCGCGCCTGGGTGGCGGCGCATGCCGAGACAGCCGACGACACGAATGGTGAGTCGGCGTACCTGGGCCTCGGTCGCACGTTTCCACATCCCGTTGGGTCGGCGAAGGCCCTGCGCGCCACGCCCGCCGGCGATGCGCTGTTGTTCGCGCTGGCGGACGCGGCGGCCACCGAGATCGCGGCCAGCGGCCAGGCCGGGCTCCTGTCGGTCTCCTTGTCGGCCCACGACTACATCGTTCACCTCTTCGGGCCGCACTCCTGGGAGGCGTGGGACGAGCTGGCGAAACTGGACCACGGCCTGGCCGTGTTCCTCGCCCGGCTGGATCGACTGTTCGGCCCCGAGGGGTACGCCGTGATGCTCACCAGCGATCACGGAAGCAACGCACTGCCCGAATTATCGCGCACGGCGCCCGGCCCGTGGTGCTCCAAAGCGGGTGGCCAGGCCGATCACTGGCAGCGAAGCTGCGGCCCCCGGCGCCGGCTGATTGCGGACGAGGTGGTTCAGGCCCTGGAGGAGGAGCTCGGCAAGGCAGTGGGTCGCGAACGGGGGCCCTTTGTCGCGGGCATCGCCGATCCGATGTTGTTCCTCACGGCGTCCGCTCGGTCCTTGCCGCCGGCCGAACGTGAGGTGCTGGTGCGCGCGGCCACCCGCTTCCTGCGGAGCCACTTCGGCTTGCGCGCGGTGATCGACGTGCGCACCGCCCCCGCCACGTGCCCACCGCTCGCCGACGAATCTTGGCGGGCGCTGGTGTGCCGTTCGATGCGCTCCGACGGACCGGGCGATCTGTACATGGTGGTTCCGCCCGGAACCTTCTTCGATCCGCGCCTCGCCGCGGGCTCGGGGACCAGCCACGGCTCGCCGTATCTTTACGATCGGGCAGTGCCGCTGTTGATCCGCGCTCCCGGGCGCGTTCGTGCCGGGTTGATCCGCACCCGGCCCGTGCAGTTCACGGCCTTTGCGCGAACCGCGGCGGCGCTGCTGGACATCCGGCCACCCGCGCCGGCCGCCCGGGGCGAGGATCTCACGCGGCCGTGACGGCGCCCCGGCCGCGCACCGCCGACCCGCTTCGCGCTCAGTCCTTCACGTCGACGAGCTCGATGTCGAACACCAAGACGCTGCGCGGGGGGATCGCACCGCCCAGGCTCCCCTTGTCGCCGTAGCCCAACCGGGGCGGAACCGTGAGTTTCCTCCGACCGCCCGTCTTCATGCCCGGGATGCCCTGGTCCCAGCCTCCCAGGACTTCACCCTTCCCGAGACGAAACTCGAGCGGCTTGCGCCCGAGGGAGGTGTCGAACTTGGCGCCGTTCACCCAGCCCGAATAGTGAATCGACACTCTCTTTCCGATCGCGGCCGCGGCGCCTGTCCCAACGCGCAGGTCCTCGATCTCGAGCGCCGGCTCCGCCGCGGCGGCATCACTTGACGTCGTGTTCTCGGGCAGAGCGACAGCGGACGAATGCGCGCGCCCACGGCACGCGGCAGCACCCAGAGCCAGTGCGAGTGCAAGCGCAAAGCGAAGGCAGCGGAAGAATCCAGTCGGACGGGGGAACGGGGACAAATGCGGCTCCGATGACGAACGGGATCTTGGAAACAGGATGAAATGAAAGCCGCGCGACCATAGCCGAGCGGAATTGCGATTCGCAAGATCAACCCACGCCGCTTCGTCGATGCGCGAGCGATCAAGCACGACTGTTGCGGGAGCGATACGAGAACGTTGGTTGAACGATTTGGCCGGCCACAGCAACAATGCGCGCTTCCAAACCCTGGAGGCCAGTCCATGATTTCGAAGCGCCCCGAACGCCGTAGCTCCTTGTCCCGTCACTCGGTCCCCGCGGTGCCTGCGGTCCCTGCGGTGCCTGCGATGGATCACGGACGACTGTTCGCGGGCAGATGGACTTTGGCGGTCGCACTTCTCT
>PMNO01000332.1:0-391 GCA_003161835.1 Myxococcales bacterium
CGCTCTGCCGTTAGGGGCGATGGCAACGCGACGACCCGAGGTGCCCGCGGGCCAGACCCGGGTCCGGGAGGCAGGGCCGTGGGAGCGACGGCGCGCACCGGCTGCTTTTCGACCGCCGCCGCCGATTCCAGCGCCCCCATCAACTGATCCGTCCAACCAAAGTGGCGCGCCACGGCGTACCCGCCACCACCCAGCACGAGCAGCACCACAAAAGTCGGCAGGGCCTTACTCTTCTTTCTGCGGAACCGTTCTGGGGGCGCATCGTCCGCCGCACCATCGGGAATAGACAGTTCTTCCACCAAGCGGCGCGACGATCGTTGCGAGGGCTCGCGTCCCGAGCCTTCCATGCTCAGATCCACCCGTTCGACCACCCGGCGACCCGGGCGAACCA
>PMNO01000332.1:398-11372 GCA_003161835.1 Myxococcales bacterium
ACGACAGGACGCGCGCGCCCGATCGGGGGTACGCCATCGCGCCGCCCCAGCTCGGCCAGATACTGCTTCAGCTCCGTCTGCCCGACCCCCCCGAACGAGGAGCGCAGCAACCGTTCCAGGTCCAAGAGCATGTCATCCGCGGTCTGATACCGCTCATCGGCCGAGAACTTCATGGCCCGGGTGATNNGCGCCTGCTCGGGCGACATGAACGCGACCTTGCCCTTCACCACTCCGGTCCCGGTGTGCTCCCGCTTGTTCATCGCCTTGGCGATGCCGAAATCGGCCAGCTTCACCTCGCCGTGCTCGCTGATGAGAACGTTGTTCGGGCTGACGTCGCGATGGACGATGCCCAGCGGCAACCCATCGGGGCCACGCTTGGCATGCGCATACGCCAGAGCCCGACAGACCTCCGTCACCACGAACAGCCCCAGACCCGGAGGCAATGGAAACCCGGCGGTCTTGCCCCGCTGGAGCACCTGACCCAAATCCCAACCGTCGATGAGCTCGAGGACCAGAAAGTACCGACCACCAGCGAGCCCCAGATCCAGAACCTGAACGATGTTGCTGTGAGTCAGGCTCATCGAGATATGAGCCTCGTCGATCAGCATGTTGCGAAACTGGGGGTCAGAGTAGATCGCGCCCAGGATGCGCTTCAGAACGACCGGCTTTTGAAAGCCCTCGTGTCCTTGCTGCAACGCCAAGAAGATCTCGGCCATCCCCCCGTTGGCGAGTTTTCGAACGACGGTATAGCGGCCATGCTGCGCCATGATGAAATGCGGTCGGGAATCTAGCATGGACAGCGACCAAGCCCGCCGTGACGCGCGGCGGACTCTCCACGTCAACTAGCGGGAACGGCTACGTCGCCGGCGGGCGATGAGCAGCGCGAGGCCGGCCAGCGCGGTTGCTCCGAACTCCGTCGACCACGGGTGGCCGTCGCCTATCGCGCAGGCGCATCCTCCGCCCGCATTTCCCGCTTCGGTCTTCACGTGGCCGCAGGTATCGCCGAACTTGCAAAAGGGCTCGCCGCCGGGGGTGGTCTCGCAGGTCCAGCAGCCATTTTGAGGACACCCGACGTTGGCGCAGGGGTCGGGCGTGCACTCGCCGGTGGCCGGCGCGCAGAAGGGACAGGTCTTGGCCGCGCACAGATCCGGCTTGCAATCCCCGGTCGCATAATCACAGTACTCGAACCCGGTGCAGACGACGCCGCTGCAATTGAATGGACGGCACTGCCCGCCGACACATTTTTCGCCCGCGCCACAAGCCGGACAATCGAGCGCGACGCACTTTCCACTGGAACAATATTCGTTTCCTCCGCATTGAACGCCCGCGCACTTGTCCTTCACGCACTGGCGGTTGACGCAAAGCTGCCCCGTCGGGCACGCCAGCAGGGAACTGTTCGAACAGTCGACGCAGGCCCCGCGCATGCAAGTCTGCCCGCTGAGGCACGAGACCTTGTAGCAAAGATCCACGCAGCTCCCGGTGCCGTTGTCGCACTTCTTGTCGGCGTTACAGCGCACGCTCTTGCAGCGATTGGGCACGCAGTAGGACTGAACGCAGTCATAGCCGGGCGAGCACGGAAACTCGCCGGGACGGCAGAGCGGGTCGCAGGCACCCTCGCGGCAACCCGACCCGCTGGGGCACATGGCCATGTTGTCACCTACCCCGTCGCAGTCGTCGTCCTTGCCNNCTGCGGAAGCACACAGCCATCGCACTTGATACCCTCGACCCCCTTGCAGACCTTCTTCCCGGCGCGGCACTGGCCACCCGCGTCGACCTGGGCCTGCGTCAGACCGGTACACAGACACGAATCGCCGACACCCGGAAAGACGCCGTCGTCGATCAATCCGTTGCAGTCATCGTCCTTGCCGTTGCAGGTCTCGACCATGGGCTGCGCGGTCGAATCGCAGATGATCTTTCCGCCCACGCATTTCGTGACGCCCTTGTTGCAACCCTGGCCCTGGATACCACAGTCGACCCCGACGCCTTGAGCGGGCCCCAAGCCGTCATCGACCATCCCGTTGCAATCGTCGTCGATGTTGTTACAGACCTCGGTGGCGATGGGAGCGCCACTCAGGTTGCAAACGCCCTTCTTGTCGGTCTTGTCGGCGGCGCATTCCTTGACGCCGATGCGTCGGCACGAACCGGTCAGGCCGTTGTTGCATGAGCCGCCCACGTCAAATCCCTCGTCCACGTCGCCGTTGCAATTGTTGTCGATGCCGTCGCAAATCTCGGCGGGAATGGGACACCCCGCCCCCTGCCCGCAGGCGTTGGGCGGAAAGCCTTCGTCGATCAAACCATCGCAGTCGTCGTCGAGACAGTTCGCGATCTCCACCGCGCAGTGCTTCAGGGAGCCGCTCAGATCCAAGGGGCACATGTTCTTCACACCCTCGTCGATCTGGCCGTTGCAATTGTCGTCCAACCCGTTGCACACCTCGACGGGGGGAACTGTTTCGGCGATGATCCCCACCAGCGCTGATTTAGCTGCGTTGGCATCGGCCAGCGACACCCGAATTGCCGCCGTGCTGCCGCCAGCCGCGGCGATCCGATCGGCGGTGGCCAACTGGTTCATGGTCAGACCGCTGTCGGTAATCATGTAGGTCTTGACCGTCGAGGTGCGAAACAGATCACAGGCCTGCTTCACGGGATGGAATGGGCTGTACGTTCCGCCACCCGTGCAGTTGGCGAGGTTGAAGGAAGCCTGTGCCGGCGGGGTGGTGTCGCAGGTCTCGTCGCCGTCGGTGATGAGCACCACCACGTTCTTCCGACAGGCCGCGCGCGGATCAAGTGGCTTGACCAGGTTGTCGAAGTACATACGTGCGTAGAACAAAGACCGACCCAAGGGCGTGTAGCTGTTGCCGTGAAGTTCGGGATCGGTGACCGGTCCAATTCCGACCGGAAATTCGAAATTGTCGATCCACTTGTAGATGGCCGGTATGTTCGCGTCCGCGGGATCATAGTTGGAAGCGAGCGGGGTCATCACCCCGGCCGCGGTGGTGACGCCGACGCGCAAAACTTCATTTCCGGCGGTGGTAAACCAGGGACCGTACGTGGTCTCGTTGGTATGCGTGGACAGATCACAACCCTGCAGTCGCCCCGCCTTGGCCGGGGTGGGCTGATAGTGACCCGTGGTCCCATTGTTTTGCGCGGCGGTGCGGCACCAACCCGAGCAGTTTGGGTTGGTGTTGTTCATGACCGTGCCCGGCATGCACATCGCGGGATACGCCACGGGCTGAAAAGGCTGCGTGGGAAACGACATCAGACCGAAATTGGCTTCGTCCGTGCCCACCTGGGTCAGGGCCGATGCCAGCGCGGCCTTCAGGTTAAAAATACGGCTGGTTCCGCCGCCGGGGCAGATGTTCGTGTTCTCTCCCACCCAGGCGCCGGCCGAGTTCTCGAGCATCGATCCCGACGTGTCGAAGATGAACAGGATGTTCGGCCGCAAGGACTGCGCGTGGGCGCTGGAAGCCTCCAACGCCGCTGCCACCACCGCCAGGGACAGAATCGAACTCGGGCAACGTACCTTACGAACCGCCATGTTTACACCCCACTCGAGCCGCGGCCGCGCCGTCGGGTCGAGTAAACGTCAAAATAAGAAATTGCCAATGGACAGAGTCTCAAGCTTCCAGAGCCTGTCATTTTAGCCGACCCCGGCACAAAACAGAAGGACCTCGGCCCCCGATTCCCGGTTGGCCCGCGCACAGAAACTCACACACCCAACCCCGGCCGCTCGCGGCCTCGGCGGGGCGGCGGGCAGCGTGCAACCCCCGGAGGCCCCCGCCTCGCCTTGGGGTCGCGTCACTCCCAATAGCGTTAGGGCGCCCACCAGTACGAGAGCTTGACCAGCACGGTGTCCACGGCCGGCGCGGTGCCGATGGCGGACAAGCGCAGCGCCGCGTCGCTCGTTCCGAGCGCGACGTCGGGCTCCTGGGAGCGGCTGTACACGATGAACAGGGTAGAGCCCAAACGGTATTCCCAGCGCAAGACCACGTTGAGATTGAGCGCGGCTTCTTGGAAATCGGCGTCGGTGGGGGGCGTGGCCAGCGGAACCAGGTCCGTGCGTCGGATGCGCGAGACGTCCCGCGCAACCTGTCGAAAATCCGTGTAGTGCTCGGCGGCCAAGAATAGCTGAGCGAACGTCTGCAGGGACAACCGCGGCGTGAACGTGTACCCGATCCGCAGGGTGACGCCCGCGCTGCTTCCCAACAATCGCCCAAAAAGATGGGGGGCCAAGGGAGCGCTCGAGTAGTTCTCGATCGCGTGCCAGGCGAACCGCTGTTCGCCGCTGCTGTATTTGAGCTGAGGCGTGATCTCTATCGCGAACTGCGGCAGCGCTCTCAAGGTCAACGGCGCTTGGGCATCCACCAGGGTGCCTGCTCCCAAGAACCGGACCTCCGATTTCAAAGCGATCCCCCAGCGCGCGCGTGGGTCGCTGCTGAGCTCGACCTTTCCCCCGACATACCCAGCCAATTCCAGGGCCGATCCGTCCCTGACCTCCCGATCGTCGAAGCGCGCCGGCGCGGCGTCAGCGGCCACGTGGAAGTTCCAAAAGCCCTTCGTCCGAAACCCGACGCCCAGCTCGGCCAGCATTCCCAGGTCCAAGCCGTCCAGACTACGACGCAGGGTCAGGTCGAGCCGGGCACGTCGTTCGAGCGTCAGTTCGCCGGGCTCGAGGGTTCGCCATTCAACACCAATCTTGCCTTCGTGCAGATTCTGTCGGGCCATATACCCGAGATCGTTGTACGTCAGTCGTTTGCCGAGGCCCGTGTAGACGGTCTCGACCAGAAAGTGACGCCCACCGTCCTTGGCCAATCGGACCCACCCACCCAGAGCGCGATCGCCCGGAGCGATCCGGGTTCCGTCCCACTGGATCTCGGGGCGCCCCGAACGGACGGCACTTCCGACGAGCTGGCCCGACGCGACATATTCAGCCTTGGGCGATCGCCAGACAGCGTCCAACCCTCCGACGGTCGCCTCGCGGAAGCAGCGTTGTCCCGGCCCGACCGTTTCTCCGGTGGGGCAAGCGCGGGTGGTGCCTGTGTCCTCGAAACGGGTCGCATCGGTCGCGATCAGCCCAATCTGCGCCCGTTCCCCGATCTCGCGTCGCAAGCGCAAGACATTGAAGGCGGTCATGGGTTCGATCGTGTGGCGCACGACATCGCCTGTCTTGGCGCCCTGGGCATCAATATTCTGAATCTCGTAGTCATTGCGAGACGAGAGCGCCGACAACAAACCTATGGTCCACGCATCGCGGAAGCGACCCGAGAGCTTGAGGGCGCCGTAGATGGTCGCCGCCCCGGGTACATCGACCAGCAGCGGCTGAATGGAGTCGAGCCTCAGGATGGGTGCGGAGGGCACGCCGCCCACGAGGAGCCGGATCGACCGCTCCCGGGGCGTCAGAATCGGGGCGGGCGGCGTGCTTCCAATCCGGCGCGAATAGAAGATCCCCAGGGGCGACGCGAAGAGATCCGCGCCCTCCAGAAACAGCGGGCGCTTCTCGGGGTACTGGATCTCGTAGTTGTTCAAATTCAAGATCAGCTGATCGGCTTCGACCTGGGCGAAATCCGGATTCACGGCGGCATCCAGGGTCAGCGATTGCGTCACGTGAAGCTTCAGATCCAGCCCCGCGGAGANNGGTATCGGCGCTGCAATCTCACGCGGAATGTACGGCCAAACGTCCCGCTCCTGTGACACCGCGATGAAACGCGAGGCCCACAGGCCCCAGTCCTGAACCTCGAGGCCGGGGGTGAAGCGCAGCACCCGAAACGGAATGCGCATCTCGGCGGACCAACCCCGGGGCGTCCGGGCCACCCGCGCTTCCCAGTTCTCGTCCCATTCGAAGGTCATCGCGCTACCGTCGTGCATGATCCCGTCCCCGACGACCCCCTGGACGTTCACGGCGAGGAAATAGGACGTACGGCCGTCGCGGCGACTGTCGATGTGTACCCACACCCAGTCGCTTTCGGAATCCTCGTCGCGGCGGGTGAGGCGTCCGACCACCGGTGTTCGTATCTGCTCGCAGTCGAATCCTACGTACAGGGCTTCCTCGTCGTAAACGACACGCAGGGTGGTGTGCTCTGAAGGTGGCTTTCCATCGTAGGGAGCCTGCTGGGTAAAATCAGTGGTTTCCGCGGACAGCAGCCACGCGGGATCGTCCAGCCGGCCGTCCAGTACCGGCGGCGTGTGGACCCGCACGGCGCGCAGACTCGGAGGCACCAGGGGCAACCCCGTCTCGATGTCGCCCGGAGGCAGCGTGGTCTTCATCGTGTGACCGTCGGGCGGAACGGCGAGCGCCCGCGGCGAGACCGGAACGTCCGCGCGAGTGGGCGGCGCAGAGATTGCGATCAGTAGGGCGACAGCCACCGACGGGCGAAGGTCCACGGACGGGCGAGCTTATCGTGGCCAGCCGGCCTCCGACAGTTCCGAGTCCGTCGCCTCGAACGACAGACGAAGTCAGTGGCAGAGTTGCTCACAAAACAGGTCGGTGATTCCGGCGACGCAGGCCATGGTTTCCGCTTGGCAGTTGCCATCCACGAAGCACTCCTGTTCACAGTCACAATAGGAGTCGGCGATCTGACAAGAGCGATCGGCGCAGGCGGACAGAGCCTGGTAGGCGGCCTGTGCACTGGGCGTTCCACGAGCGACATTCCGCTCGATGCAGGGACCATCCGAACAGTACCAGGTGGCCAATCGGATCTCCTGGCAGGACAAACCCGTCGCGACGCCCGCATCGGGCTGCGATGAGTACTTGGCTCCCCCCGAGCAGCCCACCACGATGCACGCCGCAAGTCCGAAAACGGCGGCGGCGCACGGATGGCCCATGGTCAGCACGGACGACGGCGCCGGGCTCGGCCGTGGGTTATCGAAAGCATCACCACGACCACCGCCAGGCAGCCACCTGGGCAGGCGTCGTCCGCTCGCGAATCCGTCATGCAGGCGCAGCCGCCAGCGACCGCCGGACTCAGGGCAACCCCCGCGTCGATCCTGGTCGAGCCTCCCGCGCCGGGCAAGCCCGGACCGCCGGTCGCCGGGGACATGCCCCCAGTCCCCACGCCCGCGCCACCCGTGCCGAGCGCGGATGCGCCGCCTGTTGCCGTCGCGCCCCCCCCACCTCCGGGGGAACCCCCCGTCGCGTCGGCTCCACCGGTGCCCGCTGAACCCGTGACCGGGACGGACCCGATTGGCGTGGCGGTGTTGGCGACGCACGATTCGGGTCCTGCCCCTGGCCCCATGAAGGGCGAGTCATCCAGGCAAGTGGGTCCCACGGTCCCGCCGGCGATATCCACCGTGATCGTGGCCTGGGTCATGCTGACGGCGGTCGCGGTGATGCTGAGGCCCCCCGCCGGATCCGTGAATGTCTGGCCCACCGCCAAGGCGGCGTCCGCGAACCCGGCGCCGTTTCCGGTGGTGGTGTTGGGGGTCATATCGATGATGTAGGGGTGAATAGCCCTCTTGGTCGAGGCCACGATGTCGTTGGCTATGTGAAGCAGGACGCGGGGCGACAGCGACGTCCCGCCGCCCAGGGTTCCATCGAAGTCCAGGGGCGTGCGCAGCTCGACGAAATAGTAGTCCAGAGTCTCTATCGTGGTGGGGCCACCGCCACCCGTGCGCATGATCGTGCGCGACTTGGGTGCCTTGATCTGAAGGAATTGCACGCCGTCGCAGCGCATCTCGTAGGGAAGCAAGGTGAAGGTACCGCTCGAGGCCACGTTGACTCCGTTACAGCCTCCGAACCAACCCTGGTAGCCCTTCTGCCAGGCGTTCATGTGCTTGCAGCCGTTGCCCATGGGGTCGAAAGGATCTCCGTATTCGGACGCGACGCACATCATCGTGTCATCGGCGAGCGACGCCCCGGGACAGCGGATGGAGGAGGAGTGCTGCAACCCGAAGTTGTGTCCCGGCTCCTGCACCAGAACCACGCACCCGGTCGCGGCGTTGTACCAGGTATCGCGGGTCGGCTTGGCGGCGGTGCCGACCGACGCGAGGCCCGCCCACGCGCAGGCAGGTTGCCTCTTTCCAAAGTACCAGAGGTAGTGCTGAAACGTTCCCGGAACCATGGGCCGTAGCATGTTCGCCAGGCTGTTGGTGTCTGCGGTCGTGCACGTCGTCAACCCCGTGGCCGTCACGGGTCCAATGACCTGGGTGCGGATATTTTGACGACCGTAAGAGGCATAGAGGTAGTAGTTGCGAATCGAATTGGCATCGCTCTCCATGCGTGCCATGGCCACATCCGCCGTGATGTTGACCCCCGCGCCAAAGTCGATCAGCACGAATGCGAATGAACGATCCGCGATAGCCGTCCCGGCCTGCAACGCCGACGTGCGAGTTTCGATGGACGGCGACACCACCCGAAACGAGGTCACCCGCAGACCGGTCGGGGTAGGGGTACCCCAGACCTTGAGCTCGACTCCCGGAACCAAATCGGACGACAGTGGGACAACATCGAACAGCAGGGGACGTTCCAGCCCCGACGGCGCCCGCAGCGCGTAGCGCGTCTCGCCCCGATCGTCGGAATCGTCCGACATGTAAACCGCAAGCTCCCCCCTCAGAGATCCATCATCGACCTCGGAGCCGTCGCCCCCGTTGCTCTCGCCGCAACCGATCTCCAGCAGGCCGCCGGCGAGAAATGCCACAACCGCAGTGAAGAGGGGACTGCGACGACGGTGGGGGTTCATGGAGTGGGGGCTCGGAGCGAACCGCGGGATCAAAGGTGCAAGCGAGCGCCTTTGGTCCACACCTGGGAGGCAGGAGATAGGCAGCGGCCCCCCGATCATGGGAGATCGCCGACCCGCTCTATGGTTCAGTCTATCAGCACCATCGGCGACTATTGGCGGAAATCCTGGCCAATTGCGTCAAAAAGCGTACGGCGCCGTCGAGACCCCTCGGTCCGTTACGACCGCCTTTACAAGTCGCGCGGGGGTGACGTCGAACACGGGATTGCGCGCACCCACGCCGTCGGGCAGCAGGTGACGACCCGCGAGCATGGCGACCTCGTCCGCGCTTCTCGACTCGATCGGAATCTTCGCGCCGTCCAGGGTCGAGGAGTCGATCGTGGTTCCGGGCGCCGCCACATAGAACGGAACTCCAAACGTGAATGCGGCGGCGGCCAATCCGACGGTGCCAATCTTGTTCGCGACGTCGCCGTTCTTCGCGATGCGATCGGCGCCGACCACCACGGCCGCGATTTCGCCGCGTGATAGGAAATGCCCGGCCGCGCCGTCGACGATGACATTTACGGGGATTCCGTCCTCGGCCAGTTCCCAGGCCGTGAGGCGGGCGCCTTGCAACCAGGGTCGCGTTTCGTTGCAGAGGACGGAGATCCTTTTTCCCGCCGCGCGGGCGGCGCGCACGATGCCCAGAGCCGTTCCGTAGCCGGCGGTCGCCAGCGCGCCGGCGTTGCAATGGGTCAGAACCGTCCCCTCATCGGGAAGCAAGGCTGCGCCGTTCTTGCCGATCGCGTGACACGCGGCCAGATCGGCGGCCCAGATCATCTGGGCCTCGGCAACCGGATCCCGCTCCATCGTCAGCGCGTTGGCCATGCGGTGGACGGCCACGCCCAGGTTCGCGGCCGTTGGTCGCGCGCCCGCGATGGCGTGCATCCGCCGGCGCAGCTCGATCGCCGGCAAGCCGAGGCGCGCGACCAGCGCCACCGCGAAGGCGGCCGCGCACCCGATCGCGGGAGCCCCGCGGACTTCCATTTCCCGGATGGCGCGCAACAGGTCGTCAGCGTCATCGTACGCGGTCCAGACCTCTTCGGACGGCAGGCGCCGCTGATCCAGCACGACCACGCGATCATCGCGCCAGAAGACCGGCGACAAGACGTCCGGATACCCGGGCGGCCGTTGCCGCGGACCAAGTTGGACCGCCGCCATGGCGCGATGCTACCTCGTCCAGCTCTTACCCGTCCAGGTCGCGAACGCACGCGAACGCTCGCTCCGGGGCGCGCTGCCTAAACTTGGACTACGGGGTAGGTTTCCCGAGGGTTTCCTCGAGGAGCCTCCGGAGGATCTCGTTGGCGCCTTTGGGGTTGGCCTTGCCGCCGGTCTCCTTCATGACAGCGCCGACGAAGAATCCCAAGAGCTTCTTCTCTCCGGCCTGGAAGCGTTCGATCTCGGAGGGATGCGCCGCCAGGACGCGACGGCATGCGTCCTCTATCAAAGCACTATCCGACATTTGCGCGAGGCCCTCGGCGGCCACGACTTCGGCCGCGCGTCGCCGATCCGTCCACATGCGCGCGAAGACGTCTTTGCCCTGCTTGCCAGACAGCACACCCGATTCGACCAAGGCCACCAACTCGGCCAACGCCCCCGGCGATACGGGCAGATCGACGTCGCTCAGCTGACGCGGATTCTCCACCCGCGCAAGAACGTCGTTGATCACCCAGTTGGCGATTCTCTTCGCGGTCGCGCCCGCGGCCGCGCCAGCCGCGACGGTCGCGTCGAAATAGTCAGCGATTTCGTGCTCCCCCACCAAGACTCCCGCGTCTTGCGCGGACAGCCCGAGCGGCCCGGCGTATCGGTCGAACCGATCCTCGGGGATCTCGGGCAACGAGGCGCGCGCCGCGGCGAGGAATTCTTCATCGAGCACGAGCGGAGGCAAATCGGGCTCGGGAAAATATCGATAGTCGTGGGCGTGCTCCTTGGATCGCATCGACGCCGTCACGCCGCGGGTGGCATCCCACAGCCGGGTCTCCTGAACGACGCGTTCGCCGCGATCGAGCAGCGCGGCCTGCCGTCGAACCTCGTGGTCTACCGCGTCGCGCACGTTCTTGAACGAGTTGATGTTCTTGATCTCGGTCCTCGTCCCCAGCTTGATTTCCCCGCGCAGGCGCAGCGACACGTTCGCGTCGCAGCGAAGCGATCCCTCCTCCATATTTCCGTCGCAAATTCCGAGCGCTCGGACCAGGCCCCGCAGCGCACGCAGGTATTCCGCTGCCTCCTCGGCCGAACGAACGTCGGGCTCGCTCACGATCTCGCA
>PMNO01000199.1 GCA_003161835.1 Myxococcales bacterium
AGCGGGACCGGGCGGCGCCAGCGCGTAGGCCGCGCCGATCAACCCACCTTCGCCGGTGAACGCCGGGTTGAAGGGGCCGGGCCCCTGTCCGTTCGAGAGGTGAACCGCGTGCAGATCGCCGAACAGCGACAGCCGATCGCCGATCGGCAGCTCGAGGCCGACGCCGAGTTGCACGACGAAATCGTAGACGTCGCCGCCAGGAAGGAACGGACCGCGCAGAAACAGCAGCAGCCCGCCCGACGCCCGCAGATAGGGACGGACCGGCGCGCGTGGCAACGGAATCAGGCGCGCCGCCAGCACGCCTCCAGCACCGCCGTTGGCGCTCCACCCAGCGTCGCTGGTTCCGGTGGCGCCCAAAAGCAGCGCGGTGGCTTGCAGGCGCAGCGTCGGGGTGGCGCGCCATTCGATCCCGACGCCGAGGAGCCCCAGGTCGATCCCCTTGACGTTGCCCGGACCGATCTCACCGCGCGCGTCGCCCACCAACGACAACCGCGCCGCCGGCGTCCACTGCGGGGGCGCCACCGCCGGGTTCGACTGCGCCCGCGCACCGACCGACGCGCCCAGCGCGCATAGAAACGCGAGCCCCGAGAACGACCACCGACGCATCGGCGCGCAGACTAGATCGATCGCGTGGGGCGTGCGAGCTTTGCTCGAAACTCCCAAAGAGGGGAAGGTGCCACGGACGCCCCCGTTCCGATCTGCTCCTCACCTGGCGCTTGGGCTCAGATACATATCTGAGTCGTGCCGCAGCAACTCGTTTGAGGTGGATCGATGCGGAAGTTGCGCAGGCCCAAGAGCTTGGGGTTGGCTCGATTCACGTAGATCTCGACGTGGAACGTCGTGATCACCTCGCAGCCGTTCCAGCAACCGAGCGAGATCGGCTCGATCGCCGTGCCCGAATAGGCGGCCACCATCTCCGTTCCGCTTGGCGAGAAGGTGAACGGTGGTTGCGGCTGATCGCCGCTCGGGGCGTTGATGCTCATGATGTCGTCGATCGTGGGCTGGTCGGCGAAGGACAGGTGCCCTCGGGNNCGGGCGGCGACGGTGAGCGAGCCGCCGCCGCTACAATAACTTCCCGCGAAGGTTGTTTGGCGGACGTCGATCGTGGTGGGCGTGCCCGTATGAAAGTCCGTCGTGCAGCCGGAGCAACTCCCCGCGGTGCCGCTCCAGGTCGAGCCTGGATGGTTGACCAGCGTCGCGTACGTGGCAGTCGCATCGTTCGGGACCTGGGCCAAGCGGATCGCCGTTTGCCCATTCGTCGCGATGACCACCAGCTCGCGCCCGGCGTCCGAAATCGTCGTGCAGCTCTTGAAGATCATCTGGGAGGGAATCGCGAGCGCTGCGATGACCGCGCCATCGAGAATTCCGTCCGGCCCGGCTTCGACCGTCGAGACGTTGTCGTGCGCGGTGAACGTGCCGCGATAGAGCGGCGTCGTGCCGCAGGCGTAGCGTCCAATCATGCGCTCGAGCTTCGCGTGGAGATCGGCTTCGACGAGGTGGTAGACGTGCAGCGTCAGCGGATCCGTGGGGAGCGTGTCCGTCGTGGGACAACCCGCGCCACCCGCTCCGGCCGCTCCACCAGCGCTGCCCGCAGCACCGGAAAAGCGATTACAGCAGGTCCGCAGCGAGACCACGCCACCGTCGTAGCCAGCGCTCGTCGCAGAGCCGCCTGCCCCGGTGGTCGTGCAGATGGCGGCGCCGGCTGCTCCATGTGTGCCCGCTCCCCCGTCGATACCGCCGGTTGCGTTCAGCCCACCCGCGCCGCCCGCTCCGCCGGCGATGCCACCCGTACCGCCTGCTCCCCCGTCGACGCCGCCGGTTGCATTCGCGCCGCTCTCCCGGCCCGCATCATCTCCGTTTCCCGCCACGCCAGCGCGTTCTGCCGTGTGCGGGCCGGTCGAGGACCCACAGGAGGCAAAGGCCCAAGCGCTCATTGCAACAATGAGATAACGAACGAAAGGGGCGGGCATAGCGGGGAGAGCGACGCAACATCCATGCCACCAAGGGCTCCGCCGGCGTGGCGAAACCACCGCTGTGAACAACCGACGGGCAGCAATCGTGGGGGTTGCCCCTGACATTGGAGTCGCGATTCGATCCATTCACGATCGGCGGTTCCGCGTCGATGAGGGGAGAACCCCTGAAAGATGGGATCAGCCGGGGTATGCTCCCGGAGCACGTCGCCGCTTTGTCGCTCTTTCCAAGATGTTCCTGACATTTCCCCCCTTCCGGCTCGACATCGAGCAAGAGCGCCTGTGGAGGGGCTCGACCGAAGTGTCGCTGAGGCGGAAGCCATTCGCGATCCTGCGCTTCCTCGCCGAGCACCCCCAGCGCCTCATCAGCCAGGACGAGCTGGTCAGGACGATCTGGGGCAGCGTGGTGGTCAGCGAGAGCGCCGTCCGCACCCAGCTCTACGATCTCAGGCGGGCCCTCGGGGAAGGGATCATCGAGACCGTGGTCGGGCGCGGCTATCGATTCCTGCCCGCGGTCACGACGGAGGCCGGACCGCCGCGTGGGCTGGCTCCAAATCCGGTCGAATCTCTCGACATCGGCGTCGCGACGGATGCTACGCGCCGGGGCTCGCCCGCCGGCGCCGGTGGTCCCGCACCGGTGGGGCGAGAAGGCGAGCTCGGTTCGCTGGCTCTCCTGCAAGCTCGCGCCGCGGCGGGGGAGCGTCAGATGGTCTTCATCACCGGGGAGCCGGGGATCGGCAAGACCACGCTCGTGAATGCGTTCCTGCTCGACCATCCGCCGGATGGGGCGCTGGTATTGCGTGGGCAGTGCATCGAGCAGAGCGGACACGGCGAGCCGTACCTGCCTTTGCTCGAAGGTCTGCGGCGCCTCTGTGAGTCCGCCGAGGGCCAGCCGGTGACGGCGATTTTGGCACGCCGCGCGCCGACCTGGTTGCTCCAGATGCCGGGGTTGTTTCCCGATGCCGAGCTCGCGGCGCTCCAGCAGCGGACGGTCGGCGTCACCCAGGATCGCATGCTCCGCGAGCTGTGCGAAGCGCTGGAACACCTGAGCGTCGAGCGCCCGGTCGTGCTGGCGCTCGAAGATCTCCAGTGGTCGGATCTGTCGACCATCAATCTCGTCTCCATGCTGGGCTCGCGCCGATCACCCGC
The DNA here is from genome assembly GCA_003161835.1 of Myxococcales bacterium. Taxonomy (GTDB): domain Bacteria; phylum Myxococcota_A; class Polyangia; order Fen-1088; family Fen-1088; genus FEN-1088. Next base: position 3,120 of record PMNO01000199.1, read on the forward strand.
TCGAGTGCTCGTGATCGGAACCGCGCGACAAGGCGACGTGCTGCAACCGGCGCATCCCCTCAATACCATCTATCGCGAGCTCCTGGCTCACGGGTATGCCCAGGTCATCACGCCCGGGGCCCTGTCCACGGCCGAGGTCTCCCAGTACCTGAGGCAGCGCTTCGGTGCGCACCAGTTCCCGGACGCGCTGACCACGGTGCTGCACGGAATCACCGGCGGTACGCCGCTCTTCCTGGTGTCGGTCATGGACGACCTGGCGAAGCAGAAGGTCGTCGACGTCATCGACGGGATCTGGTGCCTCCGCGGCTCGGTCGACGAGGTGGCCGCCCACCGACCCGAGAACGTCCGCCAGCTGATCGACATCCAGATCGATCGGCTCACGCCGGGTGAGCAGCGCGTGCTCGAGATTGCCAGCGCCATCGGCATGGAGTTCACCGCGGGTCTGGTCGCGGCAGCCCAGGATGGAAGCGTGGACGCGGTCGAAGAGATCTGTGACGGTCTGGTCCGTCGCGGCCACGTGCTCCGCGCTCTCGACGCCCGGGGATGGCCCGACGGGACGACCCAGTCGCACTATGCCTTCCGGCACAACCTGTACCAGGCGGTGGCGCTCGGGCGCAGCTCNNGTCGAGCTGGCGCTGCACTTCGAGCGTGCCAACGATTGGCTGAGAGCCGGTGAGTTCTACGCGGCGGCGGGCGAGCGGGCGGCGTCTCGATTCGCCGGCCTCGATGCAACGGTTCGCTTCAAGGCGGGGCTGGATCTCGTCAAGCGCGCCCCGGCCTCCGTCGAGCGGGACGTGATTGAGCTCCGCCTCCTCACCGGTATCGCACCCCGACTCATCGAGCAGCAGCTGGCAGACCCACCGTGGTCGCAGGTGCACGCCCGCATCCTGGTCCTCTCCCAGGGCGCAGGTCATCGATCTCCGCCCTGGCCGGCGGTGTTCGGCAAGTGGATCTCGTCCTTCATCGGCGGTGATCTCGGCTCGGCCATCGCGGGAGCCGAGCGGTTGGTGGCGGNNGGCCCAGGGCGTGGCCACCTTCTTCCGGGGCGATCTGGTGCAGGCCCGCGCGCTGCTCGAGAAGTCCGGCGCCATGTACGACGACATCCTCGGCCAGGACTCGGGCGGCGACGAGCCCAAGCTCAATCATCCCGACTCGTTCATCGGCACCTCGAGGGCTCTGCGCGCCTCTCTGCTATGGATCCTCGGTCACCCGGACCAGGCGAGGAGCACGGCCGAGCTCAGCGTCGAGGAATCGAAGCGCCTGAAGCTACCCTTTCCTCTGGCCCTGAGCTGGAGCGAGACCGCCCAGCTGCACTTCTGGATGCGCGATTCCGAGATGGTGCTCGAGGCCACGCGACGCGCCTCGGAGCTCGCCGTCGCCCACGCCTTTCCCGTGTGGCGGACGGAGGCGCGGGTGCTGTCGGCATGGGCGCGCGTGATGCTGACCAGGGACGCCGCAGCGCTGCGCGACCTCGAGGAGGGCATGGCCGAGCGGCTCTCGCTCGGCTCGCGCGCGAGGACCTTCCTGGCCACTGTCCACGGCGAGGCGTGCCTGGCGATGGGTGAGGTCGGGCGGGGGCTCTCCTCGCTGGACGAGGCGATCGCCTTCGCCGAGGATGGTGCGGAAGGGGTCTATCTCTCCGAGCTGCATCGCCTCAAGGGCATGCTCCTCGCGAAAACCGACCAAGCAGGCGCCGACGCCTATCTGAGGAGGGCCCTGGAGATCGCGCGGGGATCGTCGGCCAGATCCTTCGAGCTGCGGGCGGCAATCGGACTGGCTCGCTTGTGGCAAGCGAGCGAGCAACATGCTGACGCCGTGTCTCGTCTCGCAGAGACCTTCGCCTGGTTCACCGAGGGCTTCTCGGAGAGAGACCTGACCGAGGCCAGGCAATTGCTCGAAGCGGTGCCTGCGCAGCCATCCAGGTCGCGACGCCGTCGCGCCTGAGCCGACGGAGCCGGGGTCGACGACGGTCAGGTCCTCGGGCTTCGCTTCGGATCCCCGTAGGGGGCGACGGAGATCTCACGGACATCCGACGCGGCTCCAACAATCCGGCTTCGCCCTTCCAGCATCTTGAACACGAAGCAGGGGCGGGCTCGGCGGTCGAGCACGCACCGGATCGAAACCAGGCTCATCCATTTCGAAGACTCGCTGGAGGCACATCGCCATGTTGAATCAAAGACGCGTTCTTTACTTGCAACCCTCTGAGCTGTTCGGCGGCGCCGAGCGCCAGGTCGCGGCCGTCTTACCCCACCTTCAGAGGCAGGGCGTCGCGGTGACCGCACTGGTGGGGCCCGGCCACACCATCGTGGACTGGTTGCGAGAGGCGGGGGTCGAGGACATCGTCCATTCGCCTAGCTTTCCGCGCGACATGTCCGACGCACGGGGCGTAGGCCAGCTGGCACGCGCCCAGGAGTTCGTGATGCAGGCCGGCGAGGTCGAGCGTCAGGTGGAGGAGCTGATCGAGGATCGTCGCATCGACGCCGTGGTCGGGGGGATGGCGTTCTCCTGGGTATCCGCGACCCGCGCTGCCCGGCGCAAGAGGATCCCGGTGATCTGGAGGGTGGGCGGCATGGAGCTCTCCGGCGTGGAACGACTGATTCTGCCGCTGTGGGCCCGCCGAAATCCCCCGGACGCGGTGATCTGCAACAGCGAGGGCGTGCGCGACATGTTCGCGCCCCTGATTCCGGCTGCCGCCTACGTGGTTCGTAACGGCGTCGACACCAGCCTGTTCAGCCCGACCGCGCGTCCGCAGCGAACACCGGGAGCGCCTCCGGTGATCGGATTTGCGGGTCGGCTGGTCCCCCAGAAACGCCCGGAGGACTTCCTGGCGATGGCGGCCCGAATCGCTGTGCGCCATCCCGCCGCCCGCTTCGTCATCGCGGGCGAGGGCAGCCGCCGCCCGGACTACGAGCGCATGGCGGTCGAGCTTGGAATTTCCCCTCGGGTCCGGTTTCTCGGGAAGGTCGAGCGCATGACCTCCTTCTATTCAGGCTGCGACCTCCTCGTGCTGCCGTCG
>PMNO01000726.1:0-3524 GCA_003161835.1 Myxococcales bacterium
CCGGGCGCGAGGTGTCCGTAGACGTCCATGGTCACGCGAATGTCCGAGTGCCGAAGGATGCGTTGCACGGCCGCCGGGTTCGCGCCGAACATCATCAGCAGCGACGCAGTGGTGTGGCGGGTGTCGTGGAATCGGATCGGGATAACCTTCCCCACGGGCCAGAGCTTCATCTCGCACTTGGGGCAGCGGCGCAGGTTGCCGTCGACAGCCTCCTCCGAGTGCCCGCAGCCTTGGCGGCGGCACTTGTGTACGTACCCCGTCACGATCTGGGCTTTGCGCAGCGCCGTGCGGAGAATCGAGACCAGATCGACACCTTCGAGGTGGCGCCCGCCGTCGGGGCGCGGAAACAGCCATTCGCTCGGGGACGTATCGATCGCCTCGCGCAGGTAGGGCCGCAGTTCCTCGGCAATCGGGATGGCGTCCTCGTGCCCGCCCTTCGTGATGTCGGCCCCGTTCGAGCGCCGTACGAATAGCAGGCCCGCATCGAGATCGACGTCAACTTTTTTGAGGGCGACAATCTCGCCTTTTCGGAGGCCGGCGTAAATGCCGGTCGCGAAGACACCCCGCCAGCGATCGGGAACTGCATCGAGGATTGGCGAAATCCATTCCGGCTGCAGGTAGAGCGGCTTGCGCCTGGGGACCTTCCGCTTCTTCACGTCGCGGGTGACCGGGTTTGGACCGTGAAACCGCTCGGCGGCGCGAGCAGCATTGAACGCAGTCCTGATGTAAGCCCGCAGGTGGTTCACCGTGGACGCGCTCATTTCATCCTCTTTCGCGCAAAGGAGGTCATCCACCTTGCCGGGCGTAACGTCTGCCGGCGCGAAGCCTGCAAGTTTCGAGGAGAGAAGATGCCGCCGCACTGTGCCCGCGCAGCGAAGGTAGGATCGCGTCCTACGAAGCCGGTGATCCATCCACCAAGTGAGCAGGTCGCCGAAGGTGGCGTCGATATTTTCGAGCGGCGCGCGCTCCAGGCCCTTCCGAATCCTGTCCTCGCGAAGCTCGAACTCGGCGTTTTGGCGTCTAGCGTCGGTCTTCGTCGTCGCTTTCAGGACGAGATAACGCCATCGCCCGTACCGGTCCTTGAAGGCGCTGTACCACTTCCCGGCTTTCGTGAACGGCTCGGCCATTGTCTTCCTCCGCTGTGCGTAGCTTACTTCCGTCGCTTCATCGCGTGAACCGCTGGAATCTTCGCAGGCATCCACTCGCCCTTGGCGAAGGCCCCGATCGCATGAGGCTCGAATCGCAGCAGCGAGCTGCCGGGCAATCGAATTACCGGTAGCAAGCCGGCCTCCGCCTTCTGATAGACCCACGATCGACTGACCTGGAGGAATGCCGCCACGTCAGCCGGATTCCATAGTCCGATCCTGCCCCCGCCGCGGTCGGCCGGTCTGGCATGGATCGCATCCGGTCGCCGAAATACGAGGGTGGTGGTCTCCTCGTCCACTGATTCATCTGGATGAGTCACTTGTTTGCTCCGCCCGGCGGCAAAGGCCAGCGCGCCAGGGGTTTTCCACGCTCTGACTGTACCGTGCACCATCCATCCCGCGGAACCATCCCGCGGCCCGAGCATCTCGCGACCTCGCCGAGGCCGCCCGCCTTCGCCAACCCGTACGCGAGCTGTCCTTCGGGCGTGTTCGCCCAGGAGGATGCTGCTACCAACGCCGCGCACTCTTTCTTGGCCATGTTCTCGCCCGCCGCCTTGCCCTTCTGCTGACCGTGATCGAACGCACTCCACCCCACCACCATCAGCGCCACGCAGATCACGCCGGCGGCGATGCTCAGCCAATTTAGAAACTTGGCTCCAGAGGCACTCTCGGCCGATTTCACCGCAGCTTCGTGAACGGCTTGGATCAGGGCCTTCTTCGTCTCTTCTTGGGCCGCCTTCGCCTGNNCTTGTAGTGCTGCAGCGCCATCAACAGGAGCCAGACGGCATCCGTCGCCTTGAGCTTCAGGGCGTCGCGCACGCGATAGAGATCCTGTTTCTCCTTGTCGCTCGGCTGGCGCCCAAGCAGTTGGGCGAAGCTGTCGTCGAGATCAGCCACCTGCCACCTCGGACAACATCGTTTTGCATTCCTCCCGCCATCTTTCGAGTTCCATTCGATCGCCGAGTGACAGCTCGGCGGTGGCCTTGGCGATCGTCAACCGACCTTTGTTCATTGCGTCCGTGACCCGATCCGCAACCTCGGGAAAATTCAGCGACCGACCACCATTCTTCTCGATGGCTGCTCGCATCTTCGAGCCGTTGTATAGTTCGAACTTCTTCTCGGTGCCGAGGTACATGTTGCGGACAACGTGGACCTCAGCGTCAGGGATGGCTTCGAGGAAATCCGACAGCAGCTCCAAGCTTTCCCGCTTTCGGTCAATCAGCCAAAAGACGACCAGCTTCCTCTTGAGCTGCGGCAGGGCCTTGCTGAGCGTCCTGCCGAAGTTGCTGATGCCGGTCTGATTCCGGGCGCCCGTGTTGATGACGAAGGTGCTCTCGGGCTGGGCTTCCACCAAGTTGACGAGCTCTATCCAGCCCTCGCGCTCGTCGAGATTGACCAGCTCGCCGCCAGCCTCGGGCTGGTACGTCTTGTAGACATCAGGGACCGATGTATCGGTCTCGACAAGGAACGGCGCCCGATCCGTGCAACTCAAGAAATCGACGACTGCCATCGACAGGAGCGACTTGCCGACACCGCCCTTGCCGCCGCCGATGAGGAAAATGGATCTCGTCATGATGCTGCCCTCCGCGCTAGTAGCTGTCTTTGTCTTTCACCAAAAATGCATCCTTGCCGCTCTTCGTGAGCGCCTCCGCCTTCGTCAACGCCCCCACGTCTTTCAGTGGCAACGCCTTCGCCGCCGGCGATGGGGACGGTGCCGCAACAGGCGCACGCAGGCGGCGTGTCTTCGCTGCCTTTGCCCGTGACAAGTAGCTCTTCAACGTGGGGGTCGACAGATCGACGCCCTCCCCCCTGAGGCTCTCCGTGATCTGCTCAAGGGTGTATCCCCGCCGTTGAAGGCTCGCGATGTCGTTCGCGAGCAACNNAGGCCCGACCTTTCGACTGTCTGATTACCTATCGTCCACCAACGGCCAAAGTTGCTAGCTGCGCGCAACTTTCCGCCGTTGACGCCGAAAACCCGCGTGGGCACCCATGCACAGCCGTGGCGGGCACTCCTTCGAAATACGGGGTGTCCCTTCGTCTATTGAGGTTCTCGCAACCAGGCATCGAAATGTTGCCTGCAGCCGCAACTTTCTGGGAGTCCGGGACGACAACTACAGTGTGGAGATCTGTCCCAAGGGTGGCTATCGAACGCGAGGGGAAGAGCGGATAACAGGATGGGGGCTTGTCCGGACACATGCGGCTGGCGCCGCACGTGTCCTCCCAAAGCCCGCTGCGCCCCGGCGGCTCGGCGCTTCGCTTCTCGCAGTTGGGGCTCCGCCAGGCGCGGGGCTGCTCGGCGCTGCCGCTTCTCGCACACCCGCCAGACGAGGATCCGATGCCGTTTCGTAAGAAGGGCCCGGCCGGGCTCGTCGAGCGCGT
>PMNO01000726.1:3584-3861 GCA_003161835.1 Myxococcales bacterium
GGTGCCGGGGAGGCCACGTGATCGTCAAGAAGGTTCCGACGTCGAAGGCGGCCCCAACGAAGAGCAAGGCCCGAAACGTGCGCGCGCTCGCCGACTACATCGCTGGGCCCCACGCTGGCGGCGATGCTGAGAAGGTCGAGCACCGAGGAGCCCTGAACCTGCTCAACATCGACCACGACGGCCAGGTAGATGAGATGATCGACTTGGCCGAGACTGCCCGACGTAGCCCCCAGCCCGTCCAGCACTGGATCATGAGCTGGCGTGAGGGCGAGCAGCC
>PMNO01000024.1 GCA_003161835.1 Myxococcales bacterium
GACACCATCTACGCCGAGGGGCAACGTCGGTACGTCGAATCGCTGTCGGCCTACGCGCGCCAGTTCCTGGACCAGATGCGCAAGCCGGATATCGATTCCATCGAAGGGCTATCCCCGGCCATCTCGATCGAACAGCAATCGGGCTCGCGCAACCCGCGTTCGACGGTCGGGACGATCACCGAGATCTACGACTACCTGCGCCTCTTGTGGGCGCGGGTCGGTCAGGTTCACTGCTGGAACTGTGGCCTGCCGATCACGTCGCAGACCATTCAGCAGATGGTCGACCAGGTCCTGGAATTGCCCGACGGCGCGCGCTTCTCTGTGCTGGCCCCGATCGTGCGCGATCGAAAGGGCGAATTCGCACAAGAGTTCTTGAAACTGCGGCAGGACGGATTCGTCCGCGCAAACGTCGACGGCGATCTGATCGAACTTGGCGAGCCCCCCAAGCTGGACAAGAACAAGAAGCACACGATCGAGGTCTTCGTCGATCGGCTGGTGCGCAAGGACGGGATCCAGCAGCGCCTGACCGACTCGGTCGAGCTGGCGTCGAAATTGGCCGGGGGCGTGGTCAAGATTTCGCCGCTCGAGGGCGACGACCTGACCTTCTCCGAGAAGTTCGCGTGTACCTCCTGCGGCATCAGCTACCCCGAGGTGGAACCGCGCTTGTTTTCGTTCAACAACCCAGCGGGGGCTTGTCCCGCCTGCGACGGCATCGGCGCGAAGATGTTCTTCGATCCCGAGCTGATTGTCCCCAACGAGGATCTGTCGCTGAAGGAGGGCGCGATCGAACCGTGGGAACGGCGCAATAGCGCCTTCTTCCAGCAGCTCTTGGAATCGGTCGCTGCTCACTTCGACATCGATCTGAACATGCCGTGGAGCAAGCTGCCCGAGACGACGCGCCGCCTGGTGTTGCATGGTTCGGTGGGCCAAGAGGTGGACTTTTCGTTCGAAAAGAACGGCCGCAAGCACACCTACAAGAAGGAATTCGAGGGTGTTCTTGCGAATCTGCAACGGCGTTTCGATGAATATGAGCGCCGTCGGCGCGAGCAGGGGCGAACGTCCGACCAGGATTTCGAGGCGATCTACGACGAATTTCATCGGTACATGGCGCAAACGCCGTGCGAGGAATGCGGCGGGACGCGCTTGCGGAAAGAGGCCCGCAACGTGCGCGTGGGTGGCAAGAACATCGTCGAGATGACAGCCCTGACGATCCGGGACGCCCATGAATTTCTGGCGGGGTTGGTGTTCTCCAGCCGGCAGAAGGAGATCGCGGGACGGATCCTGCGCGAGGTCGGAGATCGGTTGTCGTTCTTGATCAACGTCGGCGTCGACTACCTGTCGCTGGACCGCACGGCGGCGACCCTGTCGGGCGGCGAATCGCAGCGGATTCGGTTGGCCACTCAGATCGGCAGCTCGCTGGTCGGCGTGTTGTACATCCTGGACGAACCGTCCATCGGCCTGCATCAGCGAGACAACGAACGGCTCCTGGGAACGCTGAAGCGCCTGCGCGATCTCGGCAACACGGTGCTGGTCGTCGAGCATGACGAGGACACGATTCGTGCCGCCGACCACGTGATCGACATGGGGCCCAAGGCCGGCGTCCACGGAGGACGGGTGGTGGCCGAGGGCAAACCCGCCGAGATCGAGGCGAATCCGCAATCGTTGACGGGGGCGTATCTGTCGGGACGAAAATCCATCGAGGTGCCCAAGCACCGGCGATCCTCGGCAGCGCGCAACCTGACCCTGCGCAAGGCGACGGGTCACAACTTGCGTGATTTGTCGGTTTCGTTCCCCCTCGGGCTGCTCACGTGCGTCACTGGAGTCTCGGGGTCCGGGAAATCGACGCTGGTGATCGACACGCTGTTGCGCGCGCTGGCCCAGAAGCTTCACGGTTCGAAACACGCCGCCGAGCCTTTCGGGGGCATCGACGGTCTGCAACACGTCGACAAAGTGATCGACATCGATCAGGCGCCCATCGGACGCACGCCGCGTTCCAATCCCGCGACGTATACGGGCGTCTTCACGCACATCCGCGATCTCTTCGCCAATCTGCCCGAATCGAAGGCCCGCGGCTACAAGCCCGGCCGCTATTCCTTCAACATCAAGGGCGGCCGCTGCGAGGCGTGTCAAGGGGACGGCATTCTGCGCATCGAGATGCATTTCTTGCCCGATGTGTACGTCGAGTGTGAATCGTGTGCCGGCCGCCGCTACAACCGGGAGACGTTGGAGGTCAGATATCGCAACGTCAGCATCGCCGATGTGCTCGACATGACCGTGGCGCAGGCGGCCGAATTTCTGGAGAATATTCCCAAGGTCAAACAGAAGCTGGACACCTTGCGCGAGGTGGGCCTCGGCTACATCCGCCTGGGCCAATCGGCCACCACGCTGTCGGGGGGAGAGGCGCAGCGAATCAAGCTGTCAAAAGAGCTGGCCAAGAAGTCCACCGGACGCACGGTCTATATCCTGGATGAACCCACCACCGGCCTGCACTTTGACGACATCGCGCAGTTGCTGGGGGTGTTGTATCGTCTGGTCGACGCGGGCAACACGGTCATCGTCATCGAGCACAATCTGGACGTCATCAAGACCGCGGACTGGGTGATCGATCTGGGCCCCGAGGGGGGACCGGGCGGTGGAAACGTCGTCGCTCAGGGGACACCCGAGGACGTGGCCCGCGTGGCGGCCAGCTACACCGGGCAGTTCTTGAAAAAGGTCCTGTGAGAGCCGGTGCCTTGCTCCGGCGCGTGCGCTCTTCTTCGCTCCGGCGGGACTGACTGCTAAGGGCGGCGCTCGACTTCCCCGATTCCTGCCTGGACGTCGGCGATGATCGACCCGAGCTTGGTCTCCACCAGCGCCTGAATCTCGGCCAGGCGGGCGGGCGTGTCGGCTTCGAAGCGCAGGACCAGGACCGGGCCCGTGTTCGACGCGCGCACCAGTCCCCATCCCCCCGGGAACGTGACACGCGCGCCGTCGATGTCGATGACGGAGTGCGCCCCACGAAAATGGCTGACGGTCCGCCGCACCACTTCGAACTTGATGTCGTCCGGGCAATCCATGCGAATTTCGGGGGTGTTGTGCAGAACGGGCAGCGTGTCGTACAGCTCCGCCAGCGTGTGTGGCGAGTGGGTCAGCAACTCGACCAGCCGCATCCCGGCGTAGACCGCGTCGTCGAAGCCAAACCAGCGGTCCGCGAAGAACATGTGGCCGGACATTTCACCGGCCAACACGGCGCCCTCGTCGCGCATCTTCACCTTGATCAGGGAATGCCCCACCTTCCCCATGATCGCGCGTCCGCCCAGGCGGGTGATTTCGTCGAACAACGCCTGACTGCATTTCACCTCGCTCACGAACGTGCTTCCGGGGCGACGCTGCAGAATCTCGCGCGCGAAGAGCATGACGAGCTGATCGCCCCAGATGATCCGCCCCTGCGCATCGACGGCGCCGATGCGATCCGCGTCGCCATCGAGCGCGATGCCCAATTCGGCGCCGGTCTCCCGCACCCGCGCCGCCAGATCGGCCAGGTTCTTGGGCACCGTGGGGTCGGGGTGATGGTTTGGGAANNCGCGGCCCCAGCCGAATATTGTCCGCCACGAACGGGACGTAGTCGGCGAGGATGTCGTGTGCCCGCAAGGTTCCGGGGCGGTCGGCGGTTCGGAACGCCCGCGCCTCGATGATCTGTCGCAGCCGTTGAATGGCCGGGCCGTGGATGGTGCTCTTACCCTCAACGATCTTGAATCCGTTGTCGGGCCCGGGGTTGTGGCTGGCGGTCACCATCACACCTCCCTGCACGCCCAGGTGAATGACCGAAAAATACAGTCCCGGGCTGTGAACGATGCCGACATCGATGATGTCGAGCCCTGTCGACAAAAGGGCGTCGCGGATCACCCCATGGATACGCGGGGAGGAAACGCGGCAGTCTCGTCCGAGCGTGATGGTGCGGGCCCCGCCCTCGATCAAGGACGTCCCGACGGCCCGTCCGAGATCGGCGACGAACGCGTTCGGGAAATCGGAATCGGCGACCCCGCGAATGTCGTATTCCCGAAACACGCGCGGGTTCATCAAAGGAGATCCTTCCGGCCGGCCGCCTTGACGGATTCGACCACCTTGCGAACATCCTGGGCCAGATCCTTGCGCACGACCAAAATCGCGTCCGGGGTNNCCCGGTTCCGACACGATCACGCTGCCGGTCGAATCGTGCACGACGATGTCGCCGCCCAGCACCACGTTGCCGTGCGCGTCCGTCGGACGAATACTGGGGAGCGCGGCCCAACTCCCGACGTCGTTCCAGCCGAAGTCCGCGCGCACCACGCGCATGTCGGACGCGTGTTCCATGATTCCGTGGTCGATGGAAATGGACGGCACCTCGGGGTAGTGGGCGCTGACCGCGGTCTTGAAGTCAGGCGCCCGTGCGATTGCGTCCAGCGCCGCGCCCAGCCCGGGCAATTGTCGACGGGCTTCGTGGAGCAGGCGTTCTGCGGTCAAGAAGAACATCCCCGAGTTCCACCAGTAGTCCCCGGC
>PMNO01000370.1 GCA_003161835.1 Myxococcales bacterium
CCAAACGGCGAAACCATCTACTCGACGAACCTGACATCCGATCCCGAGACCGGCCTCACCGCGCGCACCGCGGCGGAGCTCGAGCGGCTATTGACCACCGGAATCAAGAAAAACGGAGCAGCATCGCGACCGCCCATGCCCGTGTTCCGGTTCATCGACGCCGACGAAGCGCAGGCGCTATTCGCCTATCTGGGTTCCGTGCCCGCGGTGGTGCGCAAGACCCCTGGCGCCCCTCCTGCTGACCGACCAACTGGCAACGCCCCACCCGAAGTTCTGTTCGCGACGCTGGGCTGCCCGATTTGCCACGGTGACCGCGCGCCTCATCGGGCTTTGCTCGTCCAGGCGTCGGTCAGACCCGCCCTCGAAATCGCGGCCGCCATCCGCAACCCCGAGGCCCGCCACCCCGGAAGTCAGATGCCGACTTACGCCTCGGTGTTGGACGAACCCACCGCCCTGCGCCTCGCCAACTGGATCCGCGCCACCGGCGGGAACCCTGGTCGGTAAGGCAGGGACGTGCCGCCGCGGTCAGGGTCGCAGATATGCCGCCAAAGGAATGTTCTGGGCTTTCAGGTTCGCAGTCACGAGACCGGCGAGCTTCGCGGCGCCGTCGAGGTTCGTGTGCGTGGCGTCGGTCCCGCCGGCATGGAACTTCAAGGCGGCAGCCTGGGAACCGAGGGTGTTGTACCAAGCGGTGGAGAGCGCGGTCAGATCCACGTAAGCGACGCCCTTTGACTTCGCCGCCGCCGCCGCCGCCGCCGCATGAAGGCTGGACTGGTCGCCGTCCATCGCGCCACTGAATTGCACGCGAGCGGGGGGAGAAACCAAGAGCGGAATCACCTTGGCGGCCTGCGCGTCAGCGACCATCGATTCCAGGTGCTGCTGCACCGTGGCGTCCGCCACTCCTTTGTCGTTGTGGCCGAACTGAATGATGACCCAGTCACCCGCGGTCCATTTGGCCTTGATGTCGTTCCAGAAGCCGAAACTGGAGCTGGCTCCGCTGTTGGCATAGTTGGCAATTCCGATCGGGGGAGCGAAGAACTCGGGGAGCATCTGGCCCCAGCCTCCGAATTTGTTCCCGGTCTGGTCGCAGGTCGTGGAATCGCTCGCGATATAGACCATGGTGGGCTTGGTTGCCGGCGTCGCCAGTGCATACCCGATCGCGGACACTTGAGGAGCCGTGCCCGAAAAGAATAGATCAAGCCCCGGATAGCCCGATGGCCCGCCGGCGTGCTTGGGCTGGCCCTCCATAGCGCGCACGTTGACCACGAAGGCATAGTCCAGCGACTGTCCCGCGGTTGTGTTCACCGTCGCCAACAGCCCCCGACTCGATTCGGCACCAATGTAGGTCGACCCCGCCGCGGCGCCGCCGACCTTCATGGTCACGACGTAGTTGCCCGCGAGCATCGTGCCCTCCGCCGTCGGCGTTGTCTCCGAGGTGCCGTAGGTCGTGCCCCCGAAGAGGCACTGCATGCAGATCGGGCCCGGGCCACCGCCCGGACACAATCCGGCCGTCAACCCCACCATCGTGCACTTGGCTGCGTTGGCAGCCGTCGCCTCGGGATACCCCGGCGGAATCTTGTCGCCGGATGGAGGTGGGCCGCCCGCGGCCCCGTCCCCAGGCCCGCCGGCCGCGCCAACAGAGCCACCTTGGGCAATCATGCCGCCCGAGCCGACCTTGCCCCCCGTCGGGCCAAGCGCACCACCCGTTGCTGTGGTGCCAAAGCCGCCAGTTCCATTCACGACCTCCGAGCCACCCGTGCCGTTTGTGCTCCCTCCCGTGGCCGTGAAGACGCTGGCGCCCCCGCTGGCCGAAGCACCACCCGAGGCGGGAGTCCCAGTAGCGCCTCCCGTCGCGGAGGATGTACCGCCTCCACCGGAGGGCGATTCCGAGCTGGCGGAACAAGCCATCGCTCCGAAGAGAGCAACCAATGGGAGCAATGAACAGCGTTGCATGGTGGTCATAGGGTCCTCACCTTTCGGGTCGTCCTTGGCAGGTTCCGCCAGCCAGCGGGTAGACTCCTCCGCCGGCTTTTGACTCTTCGAAGGTGGCACGCTCAATTCTGCAATTCAATAGACCCGGCCTTACCCGGACAGCGCACACGGACCCGCATGTACTCACGCCTACATGTAGTTGGCGTTCCCTGTCAGCGTCAGTGGCGAATCGGGTAGTCTGGTCGCGTTTTGCTCATCGAAGTGGAAGGCCTCCGCAAGACATTCGCGGGACGCGCGGTGTTGGACGGCGTGTCCTTCCAGGTCGCTCGTGGAGAAATCGTCGTCGTCAGTGGTCCGTCGGGGGCCGGCAAATCCACCCTCTTGCGGTGCCTCAATGGCCTTGAGCACCCCGACGCCGGAACCATCCGCATCGATGGCCGATTGATCGGGGCCGGCGAAGGGAACCCGCAGAGTGAGTTGCTGGCGATCCGGCGCCGGGTGGGCTTCGTGTTTCAGCAGTGGAACCTGTTCGCGCACCAGACCGTTCTGCAGAACACTGTCGAGGCTCCCATTCACGTGTCCGGATTGTCGCCAGCGCAGGCCACGGCGCGCGCGCGCGCGCTGCTGGACCGGGTCGGGGTGAGTCATCGCGCCGACGCCTATCCGAATGAACTGTCCGGAGGCGAACAGCAGAGAGCCGCCATCGCCCGGGCCTTGGCCATGGAACCGGAGGTGTTGCTGCTTGACGAACCCACGAGCGCGCTCGATACCGCACGCGTCGATGACCTGCTGGCGCTGCTCGGCGAGCTGGCCTCGGGCACCGGCGACGGCGGACGCCGGTTGACTCTGGTCGTCGTATCCCACGACGCCCGCGTGCCGGCCGGTTTGGGCGGACGCCTGATCAAGCTGGTCAACGGACGAATCGCGCTCGGGTCGGGCGGCGCGGCAGCGGGTGCAAATCAGCGTTCGAACATCTGATCGACCGGAACGATCCGAATCGACTCGGCCGAAATCGGCAACGGCTCCTTTTCAATGAGCTTGTCCTCCTCGAGGATCGCGGCGGGAGTCCCCCCCGTGTCGTACGTGATGGGAGTTGGCTTGCCGTCGAGCAGACGCGCTCGAACATCGGCGGCCTTGTCGGTGACGATCGCGACCGCGAAATGATCCATCTGCAGATGTTTACGAATCGCCCGATCCACGTCGCTCTTCTTCATCTTGGGCAGGCGCGCCTTGAGCTCTTTGATCAGATCCTTGCCAGCCACCTGGGCATCGATCTGGTACCCCAGACGGCGCGAGATGTCTTGCGTCCACAGATCCGTGTAGCTGAGCAGGAACCGCCGCGTGGATTCGAACCCGTCGGCCGGAATGCCGTGCTCGACCAGGCGGCGGGTGTAGTAGACCGCGGCACGCAGGGCAAACAGCGCGTTTTGCGGGGGGACAGGCCGTAGCCAGATCTCGAAGTGCTGTTGGCGCCGAAGCACATTCGGATGCGGGAAGGTGGACCAGCCATCTTGAATGAAGTTCTCGACGTAGCCGTAGTCACCATAGTTCAGACCGCGATCGGCGCGCAGGCGGTTCATCAGGACACCGTTGAACGTCCGGTGCTCCCCCAGATACGACCGCGCAACGGTCAGCGGATAGAAATCGGGATCGGCCCGGGTGATGGAGATGGGATATCCGACGGAGATCGCGTTGGCGCGCGTGTCCTTCTCGACGAGCAGCACCTCGGCGCCCTTGCGCGCGGCCGGCTTCGGTAACTTTGGCAACGCCGGTCCCTTCGCGGGCAGCACCCTGAACCGCGCCGCGAACGCGTCGGCGAACCCGTCGGGGTATCCCCCCGCGACGCCCACTANNGGGGTCCCCCCCCGCCACGCCCACGATCAGGCGATCACGCGAAAAATGCGAGGCGTAGAACTGGCGCACATCGTCGAGCGTGATGGCGGCCAGCCCCGCCGCGGTACCCGGGGCCGGGCGCCGGTAGGGATGCCCCGCGTACATCACCGAGCCCAGGGCCTGCTTGCCGAGGTCCTCGTCGTCATTCCCGCGCAGGGTCTTGGTCAGATAGTCGATGGCGTTCTGGCGGTTGCGGGTGAAGTCATCCTCGGCGAAGCGCGGCTCCAGAATCTGGTCGGCCAGCAGATCGGCGAAAGCGGCCAGGTTGTCGCGGTGGACGGTGCCCTCGAAGACGATCGACTCCACATCGCCAATCACCCGGATGTGCGCCGCCAGCGGGTACAACGCGTCCAGGAGGTCGGCGTAGACACGCTTTTGGGAGCCACCCTGCCCC
>PMNO01000019.1 GCA_003161835.1 Myxococcales bacterium
TCCATCTTCGCGACGGCGAAGAGAGCGTGGCGAAAGGTCCCGCAGGCGACGAGCGCCGCCAACAGCACGAATCCCAGAACAGCGTGGCCCCCGTTGCGATACACGGCGAACACAACGATGCCGGGCACAACGGCCTGAGTGAGGTGATCGGTTTCCGAGTCGAGCGCGCCCCCGAACCGGTTCGAGGTTCCAGTCAGCCGCGCAACAAGGCCGTCCAAGGAGTCACCAAAGACGTATCCGAGGAGCAGCGCCAAGCCGGCTGTCTCGAGGCGCCCCTCGAGCACGAAATAGATACCGGCGACGCCTCCGAGCAGGTTGACCAGCGTGAAAGCGTCCTTCACTCCGATGGGGCCGTAGCTCCATTTCACGCGCTCACATTAGCAAACCCCGACCCCAGGCGGTTGGGGAATGGTCACCGGGCATTGCCGATGGGCTGGGCTCGGCTGGACGCGGGCGCGGTGGGGTCTAGGCCTTGCCAGGTCTTACGGCACTGGCTTGACGATCGTATTCGAATCCAAGGTCACTGCCCCGATCCGGGCCAACACCCTGCCATTCAAGGTCGCCCCCGTGTTCAGCGTGATCGACTGATCTGCCATGACCGTTCCTTGGATGGATGAGGCCGAACCCAGCGTCGCGGATGAGCCGACTTGCCAGAACACATTGGACGACTTGGCGCCCCCGCTCAGGACGACCTGGCGCCCGCTCGTGGTGATGAGCGTGCTGGCCGCCTGAAAGATCCAGACCGCGGCCCCGTTGCCACCGGCATCGAGGGTGAGATTCCCCGCCGAGATTTCGATCGACGAAGTCGATTTGTAGAGGCCGGGCGGCAGAGTTTGGCCGCCGAGATTGCCGACGACCGTGACCGGACAAAGCGTGCGCCCCGCAGCATCGGCATAGGCCGCGGCCAAAGCGGCCATTCCCTCCGCCGCAACTGGATCACCGGCGTGTTGAACGCCGACGATCGCCGCCGGCGGGAACCCGGTGACGGCGGTGCCTGGACTCACGCCCAGATCCCCAATGACGAAAGTGAGCCCCGTGTTGGTCACCGTCGAGCCGGCGAGAACCGCGAAGTCGGCCGCTGACCCCAAGGCTACGGGCGCCTGGGCACACGCCGAGATCGCACCGCCCGCACCCCCACGACCGACCGCGCCCCCGATGGCCGCGCCACCCAAGCCCCGGCCCGCGCTTCCGCCGGAGGCGGTGGTCCCGCCCACACCTCGGCCGGCCATGCCCCCGCCGCTGCCGCGGCCGTCGGCTCCACCTCCTGCGCCCGGGCTTCCGCCCGTTGCTTGCCTACCGCCGCTGCTGGCGTTGCCGCTGTTGCCCGCGCCGCCGATCCCGCCACTGCTCCCGCTGATGCTCCCGCTGCTCCCCCCACTGCTCGTCGGGGCGCCCGAACCGCCCGAACCGCCCAAACCGGCGGCGTCGGTAGCCCCGAGCAAACCACCGCCGGTCCCAGGGATCACAATCGAGGTTCCACTAGCCCCGCCACTCTCCCGCGGAAGACCACCGTCGGTGGTAGCGCCACCCGCGCTCGAGACTGCCAAAACCCCGCCGCCGAATGTTTTTGGGCTGGTCTCGCACCCCGCGGACAGGAGCAGGGTCATCGCAATAACGGCAGCGACCTTCACCTCGGTCAACCCTCCAGTCTTCACGAGCTGAGCTTTCACGAGCTGAGCTTGAGCAACGGCCGTGCCGCTCAAGACACTTCGCCCCGACTCGCTTACCGGGGCGCCGTCCCGGCTCCTTGAGGTACCGGCTTTCAATGAAGAAGTGCCTCGCTGGGCGACCCCTTGTTTTCTCCCGAGACGCAGCGGGCAACGAACGTCCGGGTTACCAGGGGGTAACGGACGCGAGAGAAATGTGCTGGGAAGTCCCCCCAGGCTCTCAGGGGAGGCCAGGCACGTTCATTTGAACCTCGCGCACGGTGGTGCCGGCCCCCACGATGAGGAGCGTTTTTCCGTCGGGGCCGCCGAATGCGAGGTTGGTTCCTCCGGGAGACGCGTACTGGCCCAGGCGCTGGCCTTGCGCGCTGAAGGTGGTTCCCCCCGTGTAGAGGTTCCCCGCGCAGTCGACCGCCATCCCGTCCCCGCTCGTGAAGAGGGTGGCCATATTGGACGGAATCCCGTTGGCGTCCAGGTCCCAGACACCCGCCATCAGGATGTAGAGCTTCTTCTCGTCGGGAGACAAGGCGATTCCGTTGCTGACGGTCTTGGCAATGAGGTTGAGCCCCCCCGCAGGATCGATCCGGAACGCCGCGCTCCCCACGCCCTGGGGCCGGTCGCCGAGATCGAAGATGGGATTCGAAAAGTAGATAGTGCCGTTGCTGTGCACCACGATGTCGTTCGGGCTGTCGAGCATCTGGCCCATGTAGCTGTCAGCCACCGTGGTCTGTTCCTTGGTGGTCAGGTTGACGCGCACGATCGATCGCGACTGCTGGCAGGCCGCCACCAGATTTCCGTCGGGAGTAACGGCGAGCCCGTTGCAGCCGATATCCTTGATGAACACCTCGCATTGACCGCCCGGGGTGTACTTGATCATGTCGCCACCGACCGGCTGGTGGAAAACGAAATTGGAAAAGAAGAAAGCGTTCTGACTGGCCACCCAGGTGGGGCCCTCGTTGGCGTTGAAGTTGAAGGCGAAATTCGTACACACGTTCTTGGCGGACATTGCCGCGGGCGTCGGGAAGGGCCCTGTTGGGCACACGGCCCTTGTCCCGTTCGAACCATCGGAACCGCTCCCCGCCTCGCGTGTCCCGTCGACGGGGGCCCCCGGGCCATCGGCCCTCGCGTCCGATGCGACCGCGATGCCGGCATCCCCGAGCGTCGTGCCACCCGTCGCGCTCGAACCCCCGCCGGCTGTTACGCCGCCGGTCGAAATCGCGCCGCCTGTCGCGGTGG
>PMNO01000451.1:0-5384 GCA_003161835.1 Myxococcales bacterium
GAACGTCCCAGCCCCTCGACCACGGGGCCGAACATGCTGGGCGGCACCGCCAGGTAGTGCGCGGGGCGCTCGGCCGTCCCCAGCGCCTTGCGGAGCGCGCCGTGGGTCGCCGGATCCGCGTAGTCGCCACGAACGTAGGCCAATCGCCCGAGCAGGTTGGCCAGGGCGTCGGCGTTGTCGCCCCCGTGCTCCTTGATGCTCTCGCGGGCGCGGGCGCGTAGCTGGTCGACGGTCCAATCCGCGCGGGCCACGCCGATCACCGGGACATCCAGGTGCCCGCGGCGGTTCATGGCGTACAACGCCGGGAATATCTTCTTGTAGGCCAGATCGCCCGTGACACCGAAGATCACCAGAGCATCGGATCGAGGCTGTTTCATGTGGTTTTGCGTCCCTTCTCTTTTGTGCTGGCAATGCCGGGCGCGGCGGACCCACCCGAAGTGTCCGAACGTTGTTTGATGTGAGCCGTTCCCAAACGGGCGGGACACTAGGTCGGCGCCGATGAATTGCCTATGCCTCCCGCCGCTTGCTCGCTGGGCCTACCACGCCCGTACCAGGACCGCGACTGCCCTCCGCCGGAGGGCGCGAAAAATCGAGCCCGGCGCGGTTGGCGGGTGGCGGTTGGCGGCCGGGCGTGAAATGATCGGCCCTCATGAGTAACTTGAAGATGTTGGAGGCCGCCGCCAACGTGGCGCGCGGTTTGGCCATGGACGCGGTGGCCGCGAGCGCGTCGGGACACATGGGTCTGCCGCTCGGCGCCGCCGAGATCGGTGCCGTCCTCTACGGCGATCTATTGCGCCACGATCCGACCGACCCCGCTTGGCTCAACCGCGACCGGTTCATCCTGTCGGCGGGCCACGGCAGCATGTTCCTGTACGCGTGGTTGCACCTCAGCGGGTACCCCCTGTCGCTCGATGAGATCAGGCGCTTTCGGCAATGGGGCTCATTGACGCCGGGNNGTGGGCAACGCGGTCGGCCAGGCGATCGCCGCCCAGATGCTGGCCGCCCGTTTCAACACGCCGGAACACAAGATCTTCGATCACATCGTCTGGGCCCTGGCGGGCGACGGTTGCATGCAGGAAGGCGTTGCCTCCGAGGCGGCGGCCATGGCCGGGCATTTCAAGGTCGACAATCTCATTCTGATTTACGACGCCAACAAAGTGACCCTGGATGCGATGGCGATCAAATCGCAGAGCGAGGATACCGCCCGGCGGTTCGAGGCCTATGGATTCGAGGTCCTGCAGATCGAGAATGGCAACGACATCACCCAGGTGCGTGAGGTCCTGGAGCGGGCGCGTACGTCCCGGAGTGGACGTCCGCGGTTCGTCGTGGCGCATACGCTGATCGGAATGGGCATCGCCCAGGTGGAAGGCACGCAGCAGGCGCACGGCGAGGGCGGCGCGAAGTTCGTCGCCGAGGCCCACAAGCGCCTGGGCTTGCCCGAGGAGAAATTCTTCGTTTCGGACGAGGTGCGCGAGTTCTTCGGGCAGCGCAAGGTGGCGCTGGCCGGCGCGCACGCGGAGTGGCAGCGCACGTATGAGGCCTGGCGGGCGAAAAATCCGCAACTGGCCATCGAGCTGGATGACGCGCTCGCGTTGCGGGCGCCGGCTGAATTGTCGGCGAAGATCCCGTTTTTCGCGGCCGACTCCAAGCTGGCGACCCGGAAGGCGGGTGAAGTCGTGCTGCAGGCCGTGGCCAAGCAGGTTCCCTACCTGATGGGGGCCAGCGCGGATCTCTACGGATCGACTTTCAACTACATCGCCGATGGTCGCGATTGGGAGCCGGGCCACCGAGCCGGACGCAACATCCGCATCGGAATCCGCGAGCACGGCATGGGGGCCATTCTCAACGGGATCGCCTATCACGGCGGCGTGCGCGCCAGCGGGGCGACCTTCATGGTGTTCGCGGACTACATGCGCGGGGCTGTGCGCCTGGCGGCGCTGTCGCACCTACCGGTGATCTACATCTTCACGCACGATTCGGTGGGTGTGGGCGAGGACGGGCCGACCCACCAGCCGGTCGAAACGGTGATGGGGTTGCGCGTGATTCCCTACCTCGACGTCATCCGCCCCGCCGATCCTGAGGAGACGGCGGGTGCGTGGGTGGCGGCCATTGAACGGACCGATGGACCGACGGTCCTGGCACTGACCCGGCAAGCGGTTCCTATGTTGCCGGGAGATGCCGAGGCGAAACGCGCCGGCGTTCGGCGCGGGGGATACGTCCTGTTGAAGGAGACCGCTGCTCTGGAGACGATCCTGATCGCCACGGGCAGCGAGGTTCAGTGCGCGATCTCGGCGGCGCGTGAGCTCGGCCCCGGAACTCGGGTGGTGTCGCTTCCGTGCTTCTCGCGGTTCGAGCGCGAATCGGCCGCATATCGCGATTCTGTTCTGCCCCCCGCGTGCGCGCGCCGCGTTTCGATCGAGGCCGGTGTCACTTTGGGCTGGGAGCGATGGATTGGCGCGCGCGGGCGTGCCCTGGGCATCGACCACTTCGGGGCCAGCGCCCCCGGCAACGTCGTGATGGAGAAATTCGGGATCACCGCCGACGCGGTGGTTGCCGCTGTTCGCACGCTCGCCTGAGCGGGCGCCCACCGATTTTGTGGGGCGATCGCCGATCGTCAATCGCTTGGCACCCGTCAAATTGACGATACCGTCATTGCGCTGACGCTCCCGCGGCGTTCTTGACGTCAGGGCCCCGGCTTTCCGCGGCCTTTTTTGCGTCAGGAAGGTGGCACGGACCCTGCTGTAAGGGTCGGCATGAACACCACGACGGCAACGACGACAGAGGGGCAGAATCCAAAAACGTCTTCTCCCGCCAAGGTTTCGCGCTCGATCGCGCGGCGGAACGAGCTCGCCACCCTGCACCACGATCTGGTGGCCAAGGTCGCGCGACGGTTGCTACGGAAGCTCCCCGCGCACGTCGAACTGGACGATCTGGTCGCGATGGGCATGCTGGGCCTCCTGGAGGCGGCCGACCGCTTCGATCCGGGGCGCGGCGAGAAATTCGACGCGTTCGCGGAATTTCGCATCCGGGGCGCGATGCTCGACGGCCTGCGCTCGCGCGATTCACTGTCCCGCGACATGCGGCGCGTTTCCACCGAGCTCAAGCGGGCCAGCGCCGATCTCGTGAATCAGCTAGGGCGGGAGCCGAGCGAGGGTGAGATCGCAACCCACATGGGTCTGTCGGTCGAACAAGTCCGCGTGCGCCGCAACAAGTTGTCGGGGTGGTCGGTGGTGGGTTTCGATGATGCGGGTCCCGCATTCCTGGAGCAGACGGCGGACGATGGTGTCGCGGATCCCTGCGAGGCCGCCGCGCGCCGCGAGACCTTCGGGCAGATGGTCGACCACATCGAGATGCTCCCCGAGAAGCTGCAGCAAGTGCTCGCCCTCTATTACTGCGAGGATCTGAACCTCAAGGAGATCGGGCACGTCCTGGGGGTAACCGAGTCACGTGTGTGTCAGTTGCACGGCGAGGCGACCAAGCGCCTGCGCGCCTCCCTCGGCGAGGGCTTCATGGAAGCCGCCGCCTAAGGCGGAGGTTTCCGACGAACCGCCTTCACGATGAAGGCGCCTGCACCCAGCACGGCGATTGCGGCCACGATGTGAGTGGCGGTGGGACTGCGGACCGACACCAGCACGCGGTCGATGAGCACGCCCAGGCCGAGTAGCCCGGGCAAGAGGCCCACCATGTTCCCCAAGATGAACGGCGTCCGCGCCACGCCGAGCGCGCCCGCCATCAGGTTGAACGCGCCAAAGTTTCCGACCGGCGACAATCGGATGAGCACGATCGACCAGAACGCGCGCCGCGGCACGACCCGCCGCAGAGCTGTCTGGGCGCGGCTCGGGAGCCAGGCAAGCGCTCGGGGTCCCAAGAGCCCGCCCACCGCATGCGACACCACGGCTCCGATCAGGCCTCCGGTCCATGCGACCGCGATTCCGGGCCACAATCCGAACACCGCCAACGTGGTGCCCGCCAGCAGCGTGACCGGAACAAACACGACGCACGCGACCGCATAGACCGCGCCGGCAAGCACCGCCCCGGCCGGGTAGGCGGCGATCGCCGTCGCGAAGCGCGCCGCGGTTGCCCGCACGCGATCCATGTGCGGTCCGAACCATCGGAATAGCAGCGTGGTCGCGAGGACGACGCCTATCGCACCCAGGACGAAACCGAGCGGCCGCAGCCAAGAACGAGGACGCGGCGAGTCCGGGGTGGGGGGGCTGGGTCCGGCCAACGTGACTGGGCGGCCCTTGCGCTGTCCGGAACGGGGTATGATACTTCATCATACCATGAAGACGAAGGTTGCGGTCACTCTCGACAGCAAGGTTCTCGAACAGCTCGATGAACTGGTCGTATCTCGGACATTCCCGAATCGGAGCCAAGCGATTGAAGCGGCGGTGGTCGACAAGCTTGCGCGAATCCAGCACACCCGGTTGGCTCGTGAGTGTGCGAAGTTGAACCCGCTGGACGAGCAGAAACTCGCCGACGAAGGCCTTGCGGCCGACACCGAGACATGGCCCGCATACTGAGGGGGGACATTCGGTGGGCCGATCTGAACCCCACCCGAGGGCACGAGCAAGCCGGTACACGACCCGTTCTGGTGATCAGTCACGATGTCTTCAACGGCGGCTCAGGCACCGTGATTGCTGTTGCCATGACGAGCCAAGAGCCTCGCGCCGGATTCCCGCTCACTTTGGAGAGCCACGCCCCCGGTTTGACGAAACGGTCATGGATCAAAATTAGCCAAGTGCGCACGCTCTCGGTAGAGCGAATCGGCAAGCGCATCGCGCGATCGCCGGACGAAGAACTTCGTCGAGTGATCGAGGGTCTGGTCGAGATCACCGGCGGGTAGGTCAGTCGAGCGATCCGGCCAACTATGGATTGAACGGCGGGGGGCGGAGAGCAGGATCCGTTTGAGGTGACGCCGGCATCTGTTGCGGGGGCGGGGGCGGTGATTCGGAGGGTGGGGGGCGCCAGGGATCCGTTGCGGTGGCGTCGTTCGCGGGAACCATGGCTTGCTTTTGGGGCGACCACAGGTAACCGCGCAAGGCCGGCGCGCGTCGGCTTGTATCGGGTCGGCGGGACACGGCGCGGGCTCGTTTCTCCGTCGCCTTCACTGGAGGCATCGCCGCACCCGGGGGTGGCTCTTCGGCGACGGCAACCCCGGCCGGTGGGGGCGGGGGAGAGGTCGCCACCGGCGGTGCGGCGGCCGCGCCTTCAGGGGCTGCTGCCGCGCCTTCTGNNCCGAGGCTGCAGCGGCCGCGGGCGGCGTCGCGGCAGTCGGGTCGGCCAATCGGGACTTGTCGAGGGGCGCTGCCGCAGGGCCGAGCTCCGCGGACTCGGTACCCGGAGTCGTGGCCGGGGGTACGGCGGCGGCAATGGGCGCGACT
>PMNO01000451.1:5487-5683 GCA_003161835.1 Myxococcales bacterium
CCCTCCGCTGGGTGGTGCTTGAAATTCGTGGCCTCGTGGTGATCGCCCTCGTCGAAGAACTGCTGCGTCACCGACAAACGATCCGCGGTCGTGGTTGCGCCCCGGCCGGAGGCTGGTCCTCGGCGCTCGCCCGCCGCCTGGGGCGGCCGATTCTCGTGCGGCGCCGGCGCTGGTGCCGCCGAAACGCGCGCCGGAC
>PMNO01000079.1 GCA_003161835.1 Myxococcales bacterium
CATCGACAGCGTCCTGCCCCGGACGGGCACGCCGGGCCGCGACGCGGGTTGCGATCTCGTCCAGCTGCCGCCACGCCTGGGCCACGTCCGCGGGCGGCGTACCTTGTTCCGCCGCGAACGCGAGCAATGCCGTAGCCATCGGGCCCGGCAGGTGAGGCACCGAACCATCTGTTGGCCGACAACCGGCGAAACCGAATGTCGCGGCGGTGANNATCGCGCGCCGTCATCATCCAGACAACCAGCTTCTTGCTTTCGAGGGCCTTCAGCCCGCGCCGCAACAGCTTCTGGCGCACATTGGGCCCACCGCCGTAGCTCATCACCAGGTCGGTCGGATACCCGATGTTCTTCGCCACATGCGCCGACACGCCAGCGTGTTCGCAGTCCATCAGCTCGTACACCCCGGTGAAACTGTCGCCCAAGACGACGATGGGACTGTCCGGGTCATCTTCATACAGCGTCCCGTCGGAGGTCAGCACCTGGTCTCCCAAAAGGTTTTCAGGCTGATAGCGGGCCTTGTCGGCCTCCGGCAAGCGGGAATGCAGATCGCCGTGGCGGCTGAACTTGGCCTCCTGGACCTTGTACGTTCGCCGATGGGCCGCGATCATCTTGTACCAGGGATACGTCTTGATCCGGTCGGCCACCGCGCCCGCCGCCAGCTCGAGCCCGCGATTCGTCCAGTGGGTATCCTGGGCCTGGTACAGCGGCGCCGCGCCGGCGTGAGCGCCTTGGGTGGAAGTGGGCTTCGATCCGTCACTGGCGCGCGCGCGCAGGAACAGGGGCAACAGGTCAACCACCTCCACGCCTTTTTCGCTCAGATCGAGCAAGAACTTGCGTTCGAACGGATTGACCACCCTGCCGACGAATTTCTCCGCCGCTTGCCGATCGTCGGCCGCCGTCGACATCTTTTCGGGATAGATCTCTTCCTTCGTGGGCACGGGGACGAACAACAGATCGACACCACGTTCGGCCAGCAGCTTCTTGAACTGGAGGATCACGGGCACGGGGTTGCGGCCGCGTCGTTGCTTCTCGAGATCACCCCCGGTGGCGTAGGCGAGTGACTGTCCGAAGAACAGAAATCCGTCGTCCCCAGCCGTGGCCTTGGCGCCCGCGGGGATGGCCTTCAGCTTGCGCCGCATCAGAGCCTGCACCGGTTCCACTTCCGCGTTCCAGCGGCTCCACGATCCGCCATGGGCATCGAGCTCGCCCTTGACGGCGGCGATCACCGCGGAGGGCGCGGGAGTCGGTGCCGTGCGCGCGAGCGCCAGGGCCGGGGCCGGCCTTGTGGCGGAGGCGGAGCCGGCATTCGTTCCGCCGTTCCCTTCGGTTCCTTCGACCAGGAATACGTTGTAGACGGGCTTGCCCTGGGGCTTGCCGCGCATCACGACGGTCGGCGCGCTGTAATGTTGTTGGCCCAGCTCCGCCACGATCTCAGGCTCGGTTTCGGCATCCGGCCAGGTGGCGCCGGCCGTGACCAAATCGGTGTTGTACGACGGGTACCAGTAGGAGGCCAACTGGTGCGCCCACTTCTTGACCTCCGCCGCGGACAAGACCCGCCCCGCATATTCATCGCGCAAGAAGGCGATCAGGGCCGGGGCCTTGTCGCCGAGCGCCGCGGCCGGTATCCGTCCGTAGACCTCTCCGAAACCGTCCCCGTCTTCGTCGGGAATGTGCACAAAGTCCCTGAACCACGGGGCGAATTCGATCTGGAACCAAATCTGGGGTGACTGGCCCGGCGCACCGGAATGGACGAAGGCGGCGGTCGCGGTTTGACGGACCACCTGGGGTCCGCCTCCGAGGCCCCAGTCCTCCGCGCGCACCTTGGCGGCCGCGTCCTCGAGAACATCGCCCCCGGGCACGTGCTGCGACATCAGAAGCTCCACCAAGGGCGCCAGAGCCACGGGGTGGGTGCGTTCCTCCGGGGTGAGCGGCATGGTGCCGCTTGCGCCGGTCAACGAGCCAACCTCCAAGGCTCCGCCGAAAACGTGGCTCACGTCCGGGCGCTTGCTGGCGTCAGCGCGCACGCCGCCTTCCGGCTCCGGATCGGCGTTCATGAAGTTCGCGTGATAGGCCGCGTAGTCGAGGTTGGCGCGCGTCGCCCGAGCGATCTTGCGAACCAGCACCTGCGAGCTGGTGCGATGGTAGTTCTTGTTCGCCGTCACGACCTCGGCATGCTCGGAGGAAACCCCCTTGTCCGAGGCCGGCCAGGGAAATGGAACGCCCGCGTGACCGCAGGTGGGCGAGGTCAGCGCCAACGCCAACGTCAATGTCAGCGTGAGCGCCGAGGGACCGGACGCAACCGCCGCCGGGTGAGCAGGCGCGGGTACGGTGGGGGACGTGCGCGATCCGTCATCAGTGGGCCGGTCAAGCATAGACACCTCGTTTGAATCGCCACATGACGCGCAACACCCGCATGCCGTAGGTCAGGGGATTGAGGTGCGAGATTTCGTCGGCGTAACGGGTCGGGATCGGCGCCTCGCCCACGGCCATGCCGCGGGCCCGCGCGGAGGCTATGACCTCCATGTCGAAATCAAAGCTGTTGCTGAGGCGCGCGAAGGGCAGGGCGGCCAGCGCGCGCCGCCCGTAGACCAGGTAGCCGCTGTGAAAATCGGACATGGGCAGGGTGAACACGCGCCGCTCCATCTTGTTGAGCGCCCAGTTGCACGCGTACTTGTAAAAGGGCATGCCCCCCGAAAGCGCCGCGCCGCCGGCGATACGGGANNAGCGTCACCGGGGCCGGGGACGACGGCGACGTGGCGCGACACGTCGCCATCGTCAGGGCGCGCGCCACGGCCGCGGTGTCGTCCTTGCTTCCGTCGTCGACGATCACGATCCCGGCCAGCCCGCGCGGATTCGCCGCGCGCAGGCGGCGGACCACGTCGCCCAGGTGGCGCGCGGCATTGAAGGCAGGCACGACGACCCAGATGCTCATCGCGATGCTCCCCCGACGCCCACGGCCTTGCCCGTGGGAAGTGCCGCCAACAATGGTTCGTACCGGGTGATGTAGTCGTCGATGATACGCGGCAACATGGCCGGCAACCGCACGCGGGGATGCCAATCGAGCAGGCGTTCGGCCTTCGCGATTGACGGAATCCGCACAATGGAGTCGTCATAGCCAACCCCGTAGTATTTGGACGCCGCCACGGGGCGCATGCGCGGCGGTGGGCCATCCGGCCGGCGCGCGCGATAGGCTGCAATCAGGGCGCGGCCGAGCGTTCGGATGGTCACGTCGTTTTGCGGGTTTCCGAGATTCAAAATCTGGCCCTGGCACGCCAGCGGCCGATCCACGATTCGAACCAGGGCATCCACGAATTCGTCCACGCACAAGAACGATCGTCGCTGCTTTCCCCCGTCCACGAGGATCAGATCGTCGCCCGTCAAAAGAGCGTGCACGAACGAGGCGAGCACCCGCGGAATGCCCTCGCCGTCGACTCCCGGAATGAAGTCCATGCGCGGACCGATGACGTTGAACGGTCGCACCAGCGTGAACTGCAGGCCAGCGTGCTGTCCGTGCGCCCAGATGACACGTTCCAGAAGTTGCTTGGCCGCCGCGTAGGACCACCGTTCCTTGTGAACCGGCCCCAGACACAATGATGTCTCGTCCTCATCCATGTGGGTCATGGCGTGTCCGGCGCTGTCCAGGGCCATCCGCCCGTACACCTCGCACGTGGATAGGTGAATCAACCGCTTGCCGCGGCTCGCGCACAACTTCACGAGCGGAACCAGATCCGTGTAGTTCGCGTCGATCACATCCAGGGGCCGGGTGTTGTACAGCGCGGGATTGCACAGGGCGGTCAGGGAAATGATCACCTCGCAACGGGCGGTCAGATCATCGAGCAAACCCGGCGCATCCAGGCGGGCCTCGATCCGGCGCACCAGCGGTGATCGCGTGTCGAGCTTATCCAGGCACATGTCGACAGCATCAATGGCGCCTGCGCCTGGCCGGGCCAGCAACGCGGGAACCAGATGCGATCCGATGAATCCTCCCGCGCCCAAGACCGCGATCCGCGGCACCACCTGGGGCGCCAACCGCGCAATCGGCTCCTCCGCCGCGCCGCCAGGAGCGCGAGGCGCCTGCCGCGCCTGGGACCCCCCACCTGACCGCGTGGACCGAGACTTCACGGCGACGACCGCTTGGTCTTGGATTTCTTCTTCGCCCGCTTCTTCGAAGGCGACTTGCCGTTCGTGTCGGCTGGCGATGAGGTTGCCTCGTCCGCCCCCCCGGCGTCGTCGGTCGAGGACGTGCTTTCGGAGTCGGACACGTCGGTGTCCGCCTTGCGCGCCTTGCTCTTGTTGTCTCCCGGGCCGCTGCCCCCGCTGCCGGCGATGAAGATGTCCGGCCAGCGATCGTTACCCGAGTGATAGGTCAGTCGCGTCGCGGTCTCGGCGGGAGCGCCCACCTTCCACAAGTAGATCTCGTAGTCGGCGATGTCGTGATCGTG
>PMNO01000020.1:0-127 GCA_003161835.1 Myxococcales bacterium
ACCTGGACGCGGTGCTGATGCGCTTGGCCGAGTTTCTCGATACCCAGCTCGCGCTCCGATCCAAGGTGTCGGGCGCGCTGACCTATCCCATCATCATGATGGTGCTGGGATCGCTGGTCATGGGGGT
>PMNO01000020.1:254-4243 GCA_003161835.1 Myxococcales bacterium
ATCACCAAGAAGGTCCTCAACAACACGGTTCTCGAGAAAGTCGTCGAGGAGGCGCGCGATGCTATCCGAGAGGGCGAATCGATCGCGGCGACCCTGAAAAAATCGGGACAGTTTCCGTCGATGATGGTGCACATGATCGCCGTCGGCGAGCGGTCTGGGCAGCTGGAAACGATGCTGGAGAACGTGGCCGCCGCTTACGAGCGCGAGGTGGACGGCAAGGTCGCCCGCCTGACCACGATCTTGTCACCCGCGATCATCGTGACGATGGCGGTGGTGGTGGTGTTCATCGTGTTTTCAATCCTGACGCCGATCCTCGACATGCAGAATTTCGTGAGTTGATTGCCGATGGCGATGGCCATGGCGATGGAATGAATGAAAGGAAGGAAGGACCCATGAAACGACTACGAGACTGGATAGCTTTCAGAGGCCGCGGCGAAGGGATCCCCCGCGGGGGACGCGCCCGACGCGCGATCGGGCGTGGTTTCACCTTGCTGGAGATCATGATCGTTCTGGCCATCATGGGCCTCATCGTGACCGGCGTCTCGATCAAGGTCTTCAGTCAGCTCAAGAAGGCCAAGGTTCAGGCCGCGCGGATGGGTGTCAAGAAGGTGATCGATGCGTCCGGACGGTTCATGGCCGGGCCCGGCAGCGGCTGTCCCAAGGGCATCGAGGAGCTGATCTCGCAAGGCGAGCTGTCCAAGAACGACGCCAAGGACCCCTGGGGCGTGCCGTACGTGTTTCGGTGTCCCGGAACTCAGGATCCTGAAGGGGTCGACGTTGTCTCGTGGGGACCGGACAAGGCCGACGGCACCACGGATGACATTCGCTCATGGGAGATCCAGTAACGAATCATGCTCCGGCGCGGGTCAAAGAACGGCTTCACGCTGCTCGAAATCCTGATCGTGCTGGTCATCATCAGCTTGATTTCGGGGATGTCGATCCGGGGGCTGCGTTCCCTGACGAAGAGTGACCTGCGCGCCAACACCTCACGGCTATCGGGGGCGGTCCGGTATCTCTTCGACCGGGCGTCCACCACCGGGAAATATCACCGCTTGGTGATCGACGTGGACGAGGGACGGTACTGGGCCGAGGTGTCCGACGACCGGTTTTACATACCGCGCGAGCCCGAGACCGAGGCGTCGCAAAAGAAACTGGCCGAGCTGCAGGCGAAGCTGGACGACAAGGAGCGCCAGACCGCCGACATGTCAGCCGCCTCCGGCGGGTTCGACATGACGAAGATCCAACCGCAAGACTTTCGCCCGAAGAAGGTGCGTTTTGGCGCCTTCAAGGAGACCACCTTGAAGGCGGTGAAGATGAAGAACACGAAGGTGATGGACGTGTTCACGCCGCGCCTGGCGGAGCCCGTGACGAAGGGCCGCGCCTATGTCTACTTCTTCCCGCTCGGACAGACGGAGCCCGCCATCATCCATCTGTCCGACCCGGCCCAAGAGACCATCTATTCCTTGGTTGTCCACCCCATCACGGGGCGGGTTCGCATCTACAACGAATACGTCCAGCCGCGTCTGGACGACCAGATCGACGATGTGGGGAATGCCGTCCCATGAGGAGGCGCCGATCCTCCGGGGCCCCATCACCAATGGGGAACGCCGGCTTCACCCTCCTGGAGGTCATGGCGGCCCTCGCCATCCTGGCGTTGACCCTGATCGTGCTGCTGAACATCATCACCAACAACGTCCGCGCGACGACCCATTCGCACATGATCACCACCGCCACCTTCCTGGCCCGGGGAAAGATGGTGGCGATGGAAGATAAGATCATCGAGAAGGGTTTTCAGGACCTGAACGAAGAGGAGGACGGAACTTTCGACGAGGACGGCTTCCCCGACTTTAGCTGGGCGTCCAGTATCGAAAAGATAGAGCTGCCGTCGGACGCTTCCGAGAAGGTGCAAAAATCCTCCGGGGAAGCCAGTCAGAACAAGGATCCGATGCAGGCCCTCACCGGCATGGTGGGCGGCCTGATGGGCGCGTTCCTGGAACCCATTCGCGTCGGGCTGGAGGAATCGGTCCGGCGGGTCACGTTGCGCGTGTTCTGGAACGAACGCGGGCGCCCCGAACAATCGGTGGACGTCGTGACCTATTTGACCGATCCGGCGAAGCTGGATCTGGCGCTGACGCTGGGCGCGGCCGGGGTCCCGGGCNNTGCCCCTGCGCCGTGGGCGCTCGTCCCGGAGCGCCGCCTTTACCCTGATCGAGGTGATGTTGGTGATGGCCATCCTCGCCACGCTCACCACCTTGATGTGGAGCGCGTTCAGTCAGGCGGCGCGCAGCAAGAAGCGGATCGAGTCGGCGCAGGATCGAACCCACACCGTGCGCGTGGCCCTGCTGCGGATGGCGCGCGAAATCGAGATGGCGTTTCTCTCCGAGAACAACACGATCTCCATCGATCAGGTCCGGACGCGCCTGGTCGCGATCAGCCACCCCGACGTGGACGAGCTGACGTTTTCATCGTTCGCGCATCAGCGTCTGCGCGGCGGCGCACCCGAATCGGACACCTCGAACATCACCTACTACGGCGAGCGTGACCCGGAGGACCGCAACATTCTCAACCTGATGAGACGCGAGACCCGCCGGTTGCAGGCGGCGGAGCCGGCGGCCATTCCCGGGGAGACCTATGTGCTGTGCCCCGATATCGTGCGGGTCAAGTTCGCCTACTACGACTACCGCAAGAAGGAATGGCACGAGGACTGGAACACCAGAGTTCCCGGGATGAGCTTTCTGCCGTCGCATGTGCGCATCTCGCTGACCGTTCGGGACGAACGAGGCAAGGAGATCAGCTATGCCACCGACGCCCGCATTCAAATGACCGAACTGGTGGGCTACCGCGGATGAAGTGGCGGTGGATAAAATGGCGAAACCGCGACCGGCGAGAGCGGGGCGTGGCCCTGCTGGTGGTGATCACGTGGCTGGCCTTGATGATCGCCCTGGTCGGAGAGTTCACGTTCGGCACCAGCGTGGACGCGGCCCAAGCGGCCAACGCGCGCGACGAGCTGCGCGCCCACTACCTGGCGCGCTCGGGGGTGAACCTGTCGCGGCTGTTGATCAAGATCCAGAGCAAGTTCGTGGAGCCGGTCATGGGGCAGGCCCAGAAGATGTTGCAGTCCTCGATGGGATCGAGCAAATCGGATCCGGCCGGCGGGGCCGGGGCCGCCGACTCCGCGGGCTCGATGGGCCTGGGCATCAGCCTGCGTGTCACCGACTACGCCGATCTCCTGATGGGATTCTTCAGCGGGTCGAANNTTTCGCCTGCTGGCGGGTTTGATGTACTCCCCGCGCTACGATCGCCTCTTCAGCGAGGCCAACAGCGACGGGCAGTTCGTGTCGCGCCTGGATGTGGCGCGGGCACTCATCGATTGGGCCGACAACGACGAACAGATGTTTTCGCCCGAGGGGGCATCGGCGGCCGAGGACTATCACTACGACGCGACCAAGGACCGCTACCGCGCCCACGACAACAAGTACGATTCGATCGAGGAGATCAAGCAGGTGCGCGGGGTCAGCGACGAGTTCCTGGAAGCCTTCGGACCCTACCTCACGGTCTATCCCAACTCCGACAACGTCACCCCCCGCAAGTGTCGCGTCAACCTTGGAACCATCAGCAACCGTCTGGGCGGCGACTGCGCGCCCTTGATCATGGGGGTCATTCGGGCCGCGGCGATGACCGATCCCACCAAGGCGGCGACCGCCGATCCGTCGATCTTGGATGATGCCAAGCTGTATCCCCTGGCGACGATCCTGTGCGATCGCGCCTCGGCGGGTGGCTTCGACAGCCTGGACACCGTCATGAAGGTCGCCAACAANNATCGTGGACACCATCAAGATTCCCGAGAATCCCATGACCTTGAACATTCAATCCGAGCAGGCGGCCGGCGTGCTGCAGTACTGGCGAGAGGAGTAGACCGGACCCATGGCCCATCCCATTTGCGGCATAGATGTTGGCGCCTTTTCGATCAAGTTCGTGGTCTTCGAGGT
>PMNO01000295.1 GCA_003161835.1 Myxococcales bacterium
AACATGACCAACGACGTGATCGAACGGTCCATCAAGAAGGGAACCGGCGATCTGGGCGATGTGACGTATGAGGAATTTGCCTACGAGATCTTTGGGCCCGGTGGCACGGCGATCCTGGTTGAAATCATGACCGACAATCGCAACCGGACCGCCGGCGAGATTCGCAATATTTTGCAGCGCTATAACGGCAATCTGGGGGCATCGGGATCGGTGTCGTACATGTTCAAGAAACAGGGCGTGGTCATGTTCGACAAGACTGAGGTCGACGAGAACGCGGTGACCGACCAGGCTATCGAGCTCGGTGCCGATGACATCAAGACGGAAGGCGACGTGGTCATCGTCTATACCGAGCCCAGGGAATTCGAGCGCATTCGCGAGGCCCTGAAGCAAGCCAAGCTGCCGGCCCCGGTTTCCGCCGAGGTGACGCTGGTGCCGCAGACGCTGGTGCGGCTGACCGGGCACGACGCGGAAAAGGCGGCCAAGCTGGTTTCGATGTTGGAAGACAACGACGATGTTCAGAACGTTCATTCGAACATGGACATCGACGAATCCGTCATGGAGAGTGTCGGCTGAACGCGCGCGCCGCCGGTGGCAGCGCCGAGCGGGATCAGGTTCCGCGCGATCAGGTTCACCGCATTCTGGGGATCGATCCCGGAACTTTGCGGCTCGGCTACGGCGTCGTCGAACGGGTGGGGGCCGCGGTTGTTCGCTACGTCGAAGGCGGGGTGATCACCGCGCCCAGCCGGCACACGCGTGCCGCGCGGTTGGTGGAAATCGGCCGTGGGCTGCGAGAGCTGGTCGTCGAGCTTCGCCCGGATACGGTTGCCATGGAAGAAGCGTTCTTTGGCAAGAGCGTCCAGGCCGCGCTGGCCCTGGGCGAGGCCCGCGGTGTCGCTTTGCTGATCGCGGGGGAGGCGGGGCTGATGGTCGCCGGCTATTCTCCCGCCACCGTGAAGAAATCGGTGGTGGGGCATGGGCGCGCGTCGAAAGATCAGATTGCGTATCTGGTGCGCGCCACGCTGAAGCTGCGGCGCCTTCCGCCCGCCGACGCGGCCGACGCGCTGGCGGTCGCGATTTGCCACGCGCGGCAAGGAGACGGGGGGCCCACGTCATGATTGCTCACCTCCGCGGTCGCTTGCTCGAAAAAGAGACCGAATCGGTGGTTCTGGACGTGGGCGGCGTCGGCTACCAGATTGCGATTAGCGTCGCGACCGCGCGGACCCTCGGTCCCGCCGGGGGTGAGCTGCGCTTGTGGATCTACAGCCACACGACCCAGGATGCCGGCCCTTCCCTTTTTGGGTTTTCAGACCGCGAGGAGCGGGCATTGTTCGAAACGCTGTTGGGCGTGCAGGGAGTCGGACCCAAGGTGGCTCTGGCGATTCTGTCGGGGCTGCCCGCGGCCGAGCTGACCAAGGCGATCGCGGGCGCCGATGTCGCGCGGCTGACCCAGATACGCGGCGTTGGACGCAAGACCGCGGAACGTCTGGCGGTCGAGTTGCGCGACAAGCTGGTCCCGTTTCCGGTTGCGCTTCTGCCGGGGAGCCCGGCCGGTTCGGCGGGGGGCAATCTCGGGTCGGGATCATCGGGCTCACCTGGCCTGCCGGAAAACGTGGCGGACGCGCAGGGGGCGCTCCTGACGCTTGGCTATCGGCTCGCCGAATTGGATCCGGTCATCGCTCGGATGGATCCGGCGTTGCCCGTTGCGGATCTGGTGAAGCAGGGCCTGGCCGCCTTGAGGAGAATCTAGGACCTTGGCGCGCAAACCTCACGACGACGGTCCGCCGTCCAGGCCCGTGATTCACGAGCCTGCCGGTGGCGCGCGTTCCGTGCCGCCCGGCGAAGAGGCGCCGCGGACCAAACCCGAAGACGCCGTTCCGCGCATGGTGTCCCCTGCGCAAGCCGATCGGGACGAGGATGCAGCCCTGCGTCCGCGGCGTTTCGACGAGTTCGTTGGCCAGCGGAAGATCGTCGACAACCTGGCGGTCTATGTCCAGGCGGCGCGCCGTCGCGGCGACGCCCTCGACCACGTCCTGTTGTCGGGGCCGCCGGGGCTGGGGAAGACCACGCTCGCCTTTCTGCTCGCAAACGAGATGGGCACCACGGTGCGCGTCACGTCCGGTCCCGCGCTGGAGCGCAAGGGAGATCTGGCCGGGATCCTGACGTCGCTCGAAAAGGGCGACATCCTGTTCATCGACGAGATTCATCGCCTGCTGCCCGTGGTCGAGGAGAGCCTGTACCCGGCCATGGAGGATTTTCGCATCGAGATCGTCACNNCTGCTGTCGCGCTTCGGCATCGTCGAGCAGTTCGCGTTTTACGGTGCCGACGATCTCGCGACCATCGTGCGTCGGTCCGCGCGCTTGCTGGACATCCCCATCGAAGACGTGGGAGCCGCGGAGATCGGCCGGCGCGCTCGTGGCACACCCCGGATTGCCAACCGTCTGTTGCGGCGGGTGCGCGACTTCGCCGAGGTGCGCGGCGACGGCAGGATCACCCTGGATGCGGCCCAGTACGCGCTGGGGCGCCTGGAGGTCGACGCGCTCGGACTGGATGCCGGTGATCGGCGCATCCTCTCGACGATCATCCAGCGGTTCGATGGCGGTCCCGTCGGTGTCGAATCGTTGGCGGCCGCGCTGGCCGAGGATCGCGACACCCTGGAGTACGTGTACGAGCCCTACCTCATTCAGGAGGGGTTTCTGCTGCGCACGCCGCGCGGTCGCCAGGTCACGCGCCGCGCCTATGACCACATGGGTGTCCCTCCTCCCGCGGCCCGCCCCGGACAGGGCACGTTGTTCTAGGAGGGCCGCACGATTGGACGACCAGCACTAACGGACTTGGATTTCGTAACGTCGGTTCTTGGCCTTTTTCGCGGGTGTGTCGTCGGGGGTGACCACGGGATGCTCGGAGCCCATCCCCAGCGAGATGATCTCCCCTGATGGGATCCCCCGGGCGACGAGCTCGCGCACGATGGTCGCCGCGCGCTTGCCAGACAATTCCTTGTTGTGCTCGGGCTTGCCGGTCGAGTCCGTGTGTCCCGAGACCTCGAACTTGAAATTCGAAACGCCGCCGACCTTCAGCCGTTTCTTCATTTCGATCAGAGTATTGGTGAGGCTCTTGAGCTTGGCGTCGCACCCGGGCGCCAGCTCGTCACTGTCGCTCTTGAAGGTGCATTGGTTCTTGCGCCCTTCCGCCAACAGCTTGGCGTTCACCTCCTTGACGGCCTTGTCGCGCGCACCGGTCGCGGCGCCGTTGACTACCTTTCCCGCCAGGCCACCGATGTCGATGGCCCAGACGGGGGCCGCCCGACTGCCCACGGCCGCGATTAGGGTGACGAACAGAGTTGTGGTCGTGGTTTTGCGCAAGTTCATCGGCGGAGGATAGCCCATTCGGACCACGGACGTGTGCGCAGCCCAGCTATCACGCGCCCTCGATCCGCCGTGGCTGCTAGCGGATGCCGGAGGCGAGCGTGCTCAGGTCCAGCTCCGAGCGAAACACGGAGCGCGCGGGACCCCGCATGCGTACGCCGGCATAGTCGGGCGCGACCGTGATGTGCAAGGTGCCTCCGGGGAGGTTCACGGCCACCTCGCGCCCGGGGATCGACCTTTCCTCGAGGCAGGCGGCCACGACGGTTGCACAGGCGCCCGTTCCGCACGCGAGGGTGATGCCGCACCCCCTCTCCCAGACCACCAGATCGATCTGTCCGTCGCGGATGCGCGCGAACTCGACGTTCGTGCGATGGGGGAAGGTCGGTGCGTGCTCCAACGTCGGGCCAAAGGTCTCCGCGAATTCGCGCAGATTGGCGCCCGGATCATCCACGAATATCACGGCGTGCGGATTGCCCATCGACACGCCGGTAAACTGAAACGGCCGCCCCGATGCGGCGATGGCGGTGCGCACGACCCGCTCCGTGCCTCCAGGAGCCAGGGGAATCTCGCTGCGGGTCAGGCGGGGCCGACCCATCTGCACGGCCACGGATCTCACCTCGCCGTCGATCGCGTCGATCGCGCACTCCAGCACGCCAGCTCCGGTCTCGATTCGCAGAGGGGACCGGCGAAGCGCGGGATCGGTCTCGTATAGAACCTTGGCGACGCAGCGGATTCCGTTGCCGCACATCTCGGCCTCGCTGCCGTCGGCATTCAGNNGGCAAGACCGGCGGCAAGATCGCTAGGACCCCGTCGGCCCCAACCCCGAAATGACGGTCACAGATCCGCCGCACCACCTCCGGGTCCTCGGGGGACGGCGCCTCAGGGGCCGGCGGCGCGGGTGCTCGTCGCAGATCGACAACGACGAAATCATTGCCGAGACCCTCCACCTTCGTGAATGCCAAAACCGACCCGGACATGACCGGTATTCTACTGAGCTGGGGCCGCCGGCGCAGGCGCTGTTTCTGGCGCGGGCTCCGATTCTCGCGGCGGCGTTCCGGACGGCGCCCCCTCCGCCGGAAGCGTGCTGGCGGCTGGCGGGGTTCGTCGTTTGAGGGCTGGCTTTTTAGCCGAGCTGGGGGCGGGCGCCTTCTTGGACTCGTCCGGTATGGCCGGTTCGGTCGACGGAACGGTCGTACCCGGGGCCGTGACCGGACCGCCGGGCATCTTCAGCTGCAAGGGCAAACCGGAATTGGATGCGGGTGCGCCCGCCGCGGGCGATTCCGGGGCCGCGCCCGACGCGCCGCCGTTCTTTCCCACGGTGGCGGCGCGAATCTTTTCCATGTCGACCTTGAGCTTGGCGGCCTTTTCGTCGTCGGACTTTTTTTCCGCTGCTTTGTCCGAGGCCAACTGCTGCAGGCGCTTCGAATCCTGACGGCTCGAATAGTGCGCGAGCGCCAGGGAAGTCAGCAGAAAGATCGTCGCGGTGATGGAGGTGAGCCGGGTCAGGAAATTGCCGGCTCCCGAGGAGCCAAAAACTGTCTGACTTCCAGCGCCACCGAACGCGATGCCCATGCCACCGCCTTTGCCCGCCTGGAGCAAGACCACCAGGATCAGGAAAAGACAAACCGTAATGTGAACGACAGTCAGGAGAGTAACCATACGTCGGTCCCTTCTTTCACGATGCTAACGAATGAGCTGGCCGACAAAGACGCCCCGCCGACCAAAGCCCCATCGACGTTCTTCTCCGCCATCAATGCCCGGATGTTGTCGGGTTTGACGCTGCCGCCGTAGAGAATCGAAATGCCGGCCGCCGCGGCTGGAAACCGGGCATCGAGGCGATCACG
>PMNO01000557.1:0-1198 GCA_003161835.1 Myxococcales bacterium
CCGGTGCAGGCAAAGCACATCACGATCTCGTTGCCCGCCAGCGCGCGACAGGACCGGGCCAGCTGCAGGAGGCTCTCGAAGTCGTGAGAGCGCGCCATGCTTCCCGCATAGATCAGCCCGATCTTGGCCTCCCCGAACAGCTCACGCCGGACCGCGGCGTCGGGCTCGGCCGGTGCCTCGGGCTCGACCAGCGCCCAGGGCGTCAGCGTCTCGCGATGGGGCGCGCCGCCGTAGCGCTCGAGCCTTCGGCGCATGCACGGTCCCAGATCGACGACCGCGTCGCAACACCGATAGGCCGCGCTCATGACGGCGCGGGCCGGCGGCGACAGGAGCCGCGTCGCCCCGGTCCACTCAGCCTCGCCGGCGTCGGGGAACACGTCCAGGCACCAGTGCAGGATCGGCGTTCGGGGGCGGACCGCGCGCAGCGGAATGGCGAGGGCGGCGGCGAAGGACGGGTCCGAGCCGATCACGATGGCGTCGAAGGGTCCGAGCGGAAGGGAGCGCAGAAACCAGGCTGTCAGCAACCAGGCGCTGTTACCCAACCGCGGGAGCGGGCGCTTCTGCGACCACGCGGGACGAAACACCCGATGAATGCGCACGTCGTTCCAGGTTTCCCGCGTGGGGTAGCTGCCGAGGAGGTCCGTGTGCGAGCGGTTGGACGTGAGTGCGGTGACNNCTCACCACCGGATCAGGATGAAAGAAGTGGTACAGGACCAAGAGGCGGGGTCGGCGGGGGGGCATGGATGGACCCGCATTGTAGTCGGTGCCTTGGTCGGGGATTGCCTTACCGAAGGTAGGTGCGGAGGGTAGTGAGTGCGAAGCTAGCCGTTGCAGCCGATCCAGGAGCGGTTCTGCGCAAAACGTAGCGCTCCACGAAGGCAAGGCTGATTTTTAGGTCTTCCCCGCCCATACCGCCAGAGGGTGCTTGCACGGGGGCCCCCCTGGGGACGAAGGCCAACGCGTCGATCCCCGACCCGGCCGCCAGAAACAGCGCCCGGGGAGCCGCCCAGCTCTGCGTGCAGATAATCGCGCTGCGAATCCCAAATACGTGCGCGGCCCGGTTCATGGTTGCCAGGGTCCTGACTCCCGACCTATCGACCATTACACGCGACGCCGGCACCCCACGATCGACCAGCCACTGTTTCATTCCGGATGCTTCGTGACCAGCCCTCTCCTCATCCCCAGAGACCAGGAAACT
>PMNO01000557.1:1276-5072 GCA_003161835.1 Myxococcales bacterium
GCACACACCTTGAGTTCACGGGCCCCACGGGCGCACCAGCAGTTCGGTTGCCACCCCGAACCGCGTGGGCTACGGTAAGACTGTGGAATCCGGTGTACCCGTCGACCTGAGCGAGGAAACGAGTGGTCTTCCGAAAACGGAAGCCGCAAAGATGGATATTCGTGCTTACTGGCGGGTCGTCAGGAAGCGCTGGCCGATCCTGGTTGTGTGTACGGTCGTCGCCTTGGGGACGACATTCGTCTACACGTACCGGCAGCCCAAGATCTACGAGGCAACCTGCCAGATCGTCATCGAGCCCATGACGCCCCAGGTCCTGCAAGGGGTCAAGGACGTGGTCGAGCTTGGCACGGGGACCTACTGGGCCACCAAGGAGTTCTACGAGACCCAATATCGCATCATCCAGTCCACGGCCGTGGCGCAGCGGGTCGCCGAGAAGCTGGGCCTCAACAGCGATCCGGAGTTTCGCGACCCCTCGGGACGGAATCCCATCGCCGTGGCCCGCGCCATCCAGGGCCGGGTGCGGGTGGTGCCGGTCAAGGACTCCCGCATCGGCAGCATCGTCGTGGAGGACACGAAACCCCAGCGGGCCGCCCTGATCGCGAACACGCTGGGCGAGACCTACATCGAGTACAACCTCGACTACAAGCTCGAGGGCGCCAAGACCGCCAACTCCTGGCTGAGCGAGCAGGCGGTCGAGTACAAGAAGAAGCTGCGCGACTCCGAGCTCGGCCTCTACGAGTTCCGGCGCCAGCGAAACCTGCTGGCGGCGCGCCTGGATGACCGTCAGAACATGACGGCCAAGAACCTCGACCACATCAGCGGGGAAGTGTCCAAGGTACGGCTGAAGCGGATCGAGATCGAATCCACCCGGAAACTGATCCTGGCGGCTCGTGACAACATGAGCGCCTCAGAGAGCATCCCCGAGGTGCAGGCCAGCAGCGTGGTCATTGCCCTGCGCCAGTCCTTCATTCAGCTCACCAGGGAGCGGGCGGAGTTGGTAGCGAAGTACGGCCCCGAGCACCCCAAGATGAAGATGATCGAAGGACAGCTCCAGGCGATCACGAATGCATATAAGAAGGAAATCGCGAACGTCCTGTCGACATTCGAAAATCAATACAGAGCCATAGTCGACCAGGAAAAATCCCTTCTGCGCCTCATGGAGGATGAAAAGAAGGAGGCGATCGAGCTGTCCAAGGTGGAGGTTGAGTACACGCCGCTTTCCCGAGATGCCGAGGAAAACCTCAAGCTGTACAACCTCATCTCGGCTCGCGAGCGCGAGATCGATCTCACGGGCCTGCTCAGAACCAACAACGTCCGAATCCTGGAACGCGCCATCGTTCCTGGCAGTCCGGTCCGTCCCCGCCCGGTCCAAAACCTGATGCTGGCCCTCGTGCTTGGGCTCGCCGCTGGTGTTGGTTTTGCGTTCTTGATCGAGACCCTGGACAATACCCTCAAGTCCCCGGCGGACGTGGAATCGTTCCTGGGCATCCCCGTTCTCGGAATGATCCCCATCATCGGAAACAAGGATGGCGGCGTCGCCCCCGAAAAGATTCGCGAACGAGACCTCGGCATCTTCACGGACCCGAAGTCGCTGGCGGCCGAGTGTTGCCGGTCGATTCGCACGAACATTCTGTTCATGTCTCCGGATCACCCCCCCCATACCATCGTCGTGACCAGCCCCAGCCCCCAGGAAGGCAAGACCACGACGACCATCAACCTCGCGGTGACGATGGCGGAGGCGGGGGGCCGTGTCTTGGTGATCGATACCGACATGCGCCGCCCGCGCCTCCACCGGTCATTTGGCGTACCCAACCAGGTGGGGCTGTCGACCGTGGTCGTGGGGAAATCGACGTTGGACGAGGCCATCAAGCGCACCGAGGTGCCGAACCTGGACGTGCTGCCGTGCGGACCGGTGCCGCCCAACCCTTCGGAGCTGCTGCACGCCGACAAGTTCGCCCAGATCATTCGTGACTGCGCGGATCGCTACGATCGCGTGATTCTCGATTCCCCCCCGACATCGGCGGTGACCGATCCGGCTGTCCTGGGGAACCTGTGCGATGGCGTGATTCTGGTCGTCAAGGGTGGCGAGACCAAGCGGGAGTCCGCGGCCATGGCCCGCCGCCAGTTGCTCTCGGCCAAGGCCAAGATCTTGGGTGTCATCGTCAACGAGATCGACTTCTCGAATCCGTCGTACGGATACCAGTATTACTATTATCGGGACTACGCGAGATATGGGTATGGGGCGTCTCCGGAAGAGCGCAACGCTTCCAGCTAGCCGAACGGACAGGCAGAGCTGCCCGTACCCGAGCCGCAACGTTCATGCGCGTCGTCTATGTTCATCCGTTTACCCAACAACTGAGCGGCCCNNACCCTCTTCGGGCCCCGCTTGGTGGCTGGAACCGCGCGTCTCGCCGCCCTGCTGCGACGAATCCGTGCCGACATCGTGCACACCAACATGGAAGTGGTCCTGGAGGGGGGCCTGGCGGCGCGCGTCGTTGGAATCCCCCACGTGATGCACTACCGCGGCAACAGCCTGGATTCGCCGCGGCGCCTCTTCGACATTCTCACGGTCTTGTGGACGACGCTTGCAGACAAGGTGTTCTGCATCTCGAACGCGACCGCGGAAATCTTTCGCCGCCGGCAACGCGCCGCCAAAGTCGAGGTGCTGTACAACCCTATCCGCCTTGCCGCCTTCCGCGCCGCGATCCGCTCGGACTCCGTGCGGGCCAGCTTGGGTGCCAGTCCGGGACAGCCCCTGGTCGTCACCATGGGCCGGATCCACCCGCGCAAGGACATCGAAACCTTCGTGCGGGCCTGCGCGCGCGTGGCCGCCGCGATGCCTCAGGCGCGCTTTGCCGTC
The DNA here is from genome assembly GCA_003161835.1 of Myxococcales bacterium. Classification (GTDB taxonomy): domain Bacteria; phylum Myxococcota_A; class Polyangia; order Fen-1088; family Fen-1088; genus FEN-1088. The sequence continues at coordinate 4,137 of PMNO01000557.1, forward strand.
GTCGGTGCCGCCGAATCGCCGGCCGAGCTGGNNGGCGCCCGCACCGACGTACCCGAGATCATGAAGGCCGCCGATCTATTCGTGCTCGCTTCGCGCCACGAGGGGTTCGGTCGCGTCGCCGCCGAGGCCATGGCGGCGGGAACGGCGGTCGTCGCCAGTCGCGAAGGGGCTCTACCCGAGCTGATGGAGGAGCCACGTTTTGGTCTGTGCGCGGTCCCCGGCGACGATGCCGACTTCAGCCTCAAGATTCTGGGCCTGCTGCACGACGATACGAGCCGCCATCAAATGGGGTCCGCGGCAGCGGCACGCGCGGCCGGTTTCGACGCCGCCCACGTGGCGGACCGCGTGCTGCGGTGCTACGACGCCCTCCTCGCGCGGCGCCGGCCGTCGCAAAACCCCGACATGGCTCCTTCCCCGTGACCTATACTGCCCGCAGCCGCGATGAACATTCTGGGAATTAACGCTTTTCACGGAGACGCCTCCGCCGCGTTGCTCAAGGCAGGAACCTTGGCGGCTGCCGTCGAGGAAGAGCGGCTGAACCGACGCAAGCACTGCGCCGGGTTCCCGAGCCTCGCCGTCAACGAAGTCTTGCGTATTGCCGCGATAGCTCCCGGCGAGCTCGATCACGTCGCGATTTCCCGGGATCCCAAAGCCAACCTCCACAAGAAGGTCCTGTTCGCGCTGCAGAAGCGCCCGTCGTTCACCAAGCTGGTGAAGGATCGGCTGGCCAACGTGGCCAAGGTGCGTGGCGTTCAAGACACCCTCGCGGCGGCGCTCGGGGCGGGGCCGTTGCGCGCGCGCCTGCACAACGTCGAGCACCACAAGTCGCACATCTCCAGCAGCTTCTTCGCCTCTCCTTTCGAGGAGGCGGCCTGTCTATCCATAGACGGATTCGGTGACTTCGTGTCCACCATGCGCGCCGTCGGCCGCGACCGT
>PMNO01000401.1:0-2284 GCA_003161835.1 Myxococcales bacterium
CAAATGTTCATCTCAAGTTCGACTGGACCGGTGTCGTTAGGAGACGCTACTGCCCCCACGGACCGCGTTCCCCCACCGGCTTTCCCCAAGGAGTTTCAAAAATGAGCATGATTTCGACTGGCCGGCATCGCCCGCTTTTGTCGCTGACGCATTCGGGCGCCCTCGGAGTGGCAGCCTTGTTGCTGATGACCCAAGTCGGCTGTGCGCCGGCCGAGTCCACATCCGGCGGAACTGGCGGCGCCGTGAATGCGACCGGCGGTTCGGGGGTAGGCTTCGGCTCGGGTGGCGCCACGTCGAGCGGCGGTGCCCCGGGANNGGCGGGGCTTCAACCGGTGGGGCTAGTACGGGCGGCGCCGCGAGCGGCGGCTCGGGGACCGGCGGCTCGGCTGCGGGCGGAGCTGTCGGCGGGCGAATGGGTGCGACCGGCGGAGCTGGACCGATGGGCGGCAGAATGGGCGGTGGTGGCGGGATGGTCGCGGCGGGCGGTGCGCCCGCGCAGGTCGGGTCCGTATGCGCTGGCAAGGCGTACAAGCTCTGTGAGGATTTCGAGGTGGGCACGGCCGGCGGCATGCCGACCGGTTGGACGGCTTACAAGGGTTATGGCGCGGGCGCGGCCACCGACGTCGGGCTCGCCAGCGACGAGTTCCACTCGGGCGCGATGGCCCTGAAGAGCAACTCGGCCAAGAGCGGTCAAGGGCGCATTCAGAAGAGCCTGAGCGCTCTGGGAGCGACCGCAACCAAGCACTGGGGTCGGGTCTTTTACAAGGTGCAGTCTCCGGCCGCGAAGAACGCGTCGGGGGTCCTTCACGTGACCTGGGTTGGGCTGTTCGGAATGGGCGAGAATCGCGTTGTCGACATCGTCGAAGCGTCGAACGGCACGCACCAGTGGCTGTACAACAATCCGGACGACAGGGGGAGCCTTGGCTCCGCGTACAGCTGGTCCTTCGACACCGCGTGGCACTGCGCCGAGTGGTACGTCGACGTGGCCGCCAAGAGTTACCGATTCTTCTCGGATTCCAAGGAAGTGACCCAGATCGGGTTCACCGGGAAGGCCGACTCCGAGATGTCGAACTACACGGCTGTCATCGTGGGCGCGACCTTCTATCAGACGCCCAACGCCGCATACATCATGTGGTTCGACGACCTGGCGATCGACGACAACCAAATCGGCTGCCAGTAGGTGCCCAACAGGCGCGGCTCGATGATCTCGGCCTAGTCCCGTGCGTGAGGCGTGCGTGGGCTGACCGGGGAGTGCCGGTGCCGGAAGCCCGGCGACAAATGGACGGGAATGGGCCGGCGGGCTAGAGAAGTCCGATGCTTCCGGTGCAGGGTGAACGATGCTGGAGGTGACCCTCCTGGGCGTTCTTCTGTTTCTCGGTATCGGCCGTGCCTCGTCGGCGGTCAGCGTGCGCGGCCAGACGACGTGTCCGACGGCCTCGCAGGTTGACGCGGCGCTGGTCGGGCTGATCGGGCCGCCGCGCCCGTCCGATGCGCTCGATGTCGTGGAGTTGATTGGCGACGACCAGCGGGTGGACATCAGGTTGGCCAGTGCATCCGGCGAGCCGATCGCGGAAAAGAGATTGCCCGAGTCATCATCCTGCGCAGAGCGCGCGCGGGCGGCCGCGGTGATCATCGCCGCGTGGGAAGTGCGCCTTCACCCCGGTCTGCAGCCGGCCTTGCCTCGTCTGCGGTCTCCGACGGCGGCGCGCGCAACTCCCTCGGTGGTGGCTTCGACCGTGGCGCCGACGCCGTCGGTAGCGCCCACGCCAACGCCAACGCCNNCGGCAAACACCGCCGCGCCGCCCGTCGCGGACGTGGCACGATTCGGGGAACCCAACCCGATCGCGACGCGTACGAATCCGGGATCGCCGGGTTCCGTCGACGTTGAATCCGGGGCCGCCGCCCTGGTTTCGGTGGCGGCGGGAACGGCCGCGCCCGGGATCGTGATCGAAGCGCGCGTGTCGCCGCGTGGCTCCCCATGGGCCCTCGGTGTGAGTGGCTTGGCCGTTGGCACGCATGCCACGTCCGTGGGTTCCGGGCGGGGCGCCTGGCGTCGGCTGGGCGGAGTCGTCGATCTGCGGTCGGTGGCGCGCTGGCGCGTGGTTGAGCTGGAAATGCGCGCCGGGGTGGCCTTGAGCGCTGTCTCCGTGACCGGGCAGTCGTTCCCGCTGACGTCGGGGACAACCATCTTCGACCCCGGCATCGTGGTGGGGCTGCGCTCTCGCTTTCGGCTCGGGCGTGTGTCCCCGTGGGCGGAAGCCACGGCGGCTGGCTGGCCAGGTAC
>PMNO01000401.1:2340-9910 GCA_003161835.1 Myxococcales bacterium
GGGCCCGGGATCGACGCGGAAGACGTGGCGCAAGATGTCTTCCTGATTGCAAAACGACGGCTGAGGTCGTTCGAGGGGGAGGCGAAGATCACCACGTGGCTGTTCCGAACCACGCAGAAGGTCGCGCAGGCGGCGCGTCGAAAACAGCGTTTGCGGCGGTGGTTCTCGTCGGCACCCCAGGCGGAATGGGCCTCGATGGGCTCGCCCGCGTCAGGCCCGGGCGAGAGCCTGCAACGCGATCGGGATATCGCGGAGGTCTATCGCGTGCTCGACCGGCTGCCGGAGCGCGAACGCCGGGTGATGATCTTGTTCGAGATCGAGGGGCTGTCGACCGAGGAGATCGGCGCGTTGACGGGGACCAAGGTGGGATCCGTTCGCGTGCGGCTGTTTCGCGCGCGCGAGCGATTCGTGAACGAACACCGGCGTCTGTTTGCGGCACGAGAATCAAAGGTGACCACGTGAAGAAGCCCTTCCTGCATGAACCCACGCGCTGGGCCGACGAGCCGACCGAGGGTGCGCCCGCCGAGCGGGCGATGGGGGCTGCGTTCAGGCGGATCAGGGCGGCCACGGAGCCTTCGCAGGTCGAACTGCAAAGGCTGGTCGTTCGCGGGAGAGGCGTGTCACGCGGCCGAACGGTCCATCGCGTGGCGCGCGTCGCCATCGCAATCGCCCTGATCATCGCGATGGGCGGCGCGGTGGGCGCGGCGTTGATCGGCTGGCGGTATGTCGCTGTCACGCGATCTCGGAGCTCGTCGCCGGCCAGCTCGGAGGCAACCGCGAGCCGTAGGGCAGGGGCGGTCCGTCGTCATCGGGCGGCGGATCTGCAGATGGCCCGGCCCGTGGAGCCCGCGGTGTCGATGGCGCACGAGGCGCCCGTGCCACTCGTGCCTTCCGAAGCACCCGAGCCGCTCGCGGAATCCGAGCCGGCCGGTGCACCCGTGCCCTCGGTACCATCCCTGCCGTCGCGTGCTGTCGCTGCCGCGGCGCCGCCGCCGAATGCTCGTCGGATGTTGGGTTCCCTCGCCGTCCCCTCAGGAGAGCCCAGCGAGGCGGCCGCCTTGGCGGAAGCGTTTCGGCAACTCCAGCCGGGCGGCGATGCCTCGGCCGCGCTGCGCTTCCTGGACGCCTACGCGCGCCAGTTTCCGAAGGGCACCTTGGGCGACGAGGCTCGGATCGCCCGAGCGGACGCGCTGATCACGCTCGGCCGTCGGATGGAGGCCTTGCGCTTGCTCGAAGAGATCGAGGCGAGCGGGAGCACGCCGACCCGGCAGGTGCGAATCACCCGCGCCGAGCTGCTCGTCGAGGTGGGCCGTTGCGCGAGCGCGATGCGCGATTTCGATGTTGTTCTGTCCGGGACCAGGCGGGACGGCGTTGCGGGTCGCGCGCTTTACGGGAGGGCCTCCTGTAGCCTGCGTGCGGGAGATACGGCGGGCGCTCGGGCGGATCTGCGACGATACGTGGCGGATTTTCCGGACGGCGCCGCTGTGGTGCCCGCTCGCGAGGCACTGGAGTCAATGCCGTAACTATTTTGGCGGGCGCGACATAAGACCCAGCATGAAGAACACCGCATTCCTGATTCTGACAGTGGGCCTGCTCTCGTTCTGTGGCTGTAGTTCGCGCACGCGCATCGGGAGCATCGGCGACGCCGGCGCCACCGGTGGTGGCCTCGTCGATGGGGCCGCGGGTGGTCAGCCCGGTAGCGGAGGCGGCGTCGGGTCGGGCGGCGAGTTCGCCAACGGCACGGGCGGGCAAGTAGGTGCGGGCGGCGTCGGGTCGGGCGGTGCCGTCGACAATGGCACGGGCGGGCGCGGCAGTGGCGGCAGTGGCACGGGGTCCGGTGGCCGTGGCGTCTGCAACGTCGGTGGTTCGAATGGCCACCCCACGCTCTCGTTCGCTCCCGTGCGGACCTTCCACGCCGGTCCACAGCCCACCTCGATCACGATCGGCGATCTGACCGGTGACGGCAAGCCCGACCTGGCGGCCGGGAACGCCGACGGATTCGTCAGCGTGTTGACGAACGATGGCAACAGCAACTTCAATACCCGCATGAGCGTGGTGGTCGGGCCCTCCAGTTCCCCGCTCTCGATCGGGCTGGGAGATTTGAACGGCGACGAAAAGAACGACCTGGTGGCCGTGGGCGGCTTCAGCGTGAGCGTCCTTCTAAGCAACGGCGACGGCACGTTCATGCCCGCGATGAGCTATGCCGCGGGGACGGGGTCGGCCGGGATCGCGATCGGAGATCTGGATGGCGACAAGACGGCCGATCTGGCGGTTGCGAATGCGGGAGACGACAGAGGTAACGGAGACGTGGGTGTGCTCTTGAACAGTGGAGGAGGCACCACCTTCTTCGCTTCCAACACCGCGGCCGGTGTCAGCCCAAACTCGGTTGCGCTTGTGGACCTGAACGGTGACGGCCGACTGGATCTGGCCGTGGCCGACGGCCTCGGTGGGCTCAATGTCGTGGTCAACAGAGGCGACGGCACGTTCCTGAGCCCGATGATCTACGCCGCGGGCACCCACCCCACGTCGGTCGCGGTCGGAGATCTGAACGGTGACTGCCTGCCCGACCTGGCGCTTGCGAGCACCTTCGGCGTGAGCGTCTTGCTCAACAGGGGAAACGGTGTCTTCGCGGCGGCCGTCAACTACGCCGATGCAGGACTAGACGTCGCCATCGGAGATCTCGACGGCGATGGGAAGGCCGACCTGGTCGGTATCGGTGGCCTGGGCGTGGCCGTTCTGCTGAACAAGGGGAACGGCGTCTTCGCCGCGTCCGTCAGCTTCTCCGCCCCCGAGGGGGCCTACGTGAACTCGGTTGCTCTGGGGGACCTCAATGGCGACGGAAAGCTGGACGTCGTGGCCGCCTATGAAAGTGGGGTCAGCGAGCTCTTGAACACATCGCAGTGACCCGGAGCACCCGGCACGGCCGGGATAGCCTGCGCGCGCATCGGTGCCGGCATATAAATGGCCCCTGCAGGCGTGCTCGCGCTCTGAGGAGTTCCAGGACAGCTCCGCGGATCAGCTCGCGCGCTGGTGCCACTTGCCCGTGCGGAACCCATAGAGGATCTCACACAAACCGTCGGCCGCGGCCGAGGTCGGCAAGACACCGCTCTGCAAGAACCGATCGAACCCCTCCAGCTTCTTGACGATGGCCAAGGTCGGGACCACGAAGCCCATGCTCCAGTCGGGGAACGCGCGCTGCGAGATAGAGGCACGTTTGATGGTCATCATGCGGGTGTGGCGCGGGTCCTTGGCGATCTTCTGGAAGAGGGGATCGACGACGGACTCCTCCCCCTCCAGGACCTGCAAGAACGATCCGTTGTGGTGCAGGAGCATCCCGCTCACGTCCAGGACGCGGTTGTTCTCGCGCGCCTTGCTCAGCAGGTCGGCGAGCGCGGCCGCCGANNGCAACAGCTTCAGAGGGGTGCGCGTGGGGAGAACGTGAAATCGTCATCGCATCTGGGACGAGACGATGGGATCCTGCGCCGCGGTGTGGGTGGGCAGAGTCGGCCACCAGCGTTCGAGCGGCGCCGGAACAGCAGGCTCGAAGCTCTGGCCGGGACGGGGCGCCACCAGGTGCGCGCCCGCGCCAGCCGCGGCGGCGAGCGCNNCGACCGCGCCTGGCTTACCGCGCGCCGCGAGCGCGCGCTCGATGGGCTCGGTCCACGCGTGGTACGCCAGCGCGAAAGCCCCCCAGTGCACGGGCAACATCAGGCGACCGCGCACCATCTGATGCGCCGCCACGGCCTGCTCCGGGCCCATGTGCCAGTCGGGCCACGCCTGACCGTATTGCCCCACCTCGATCATCGTGAGGTCGAACGGCCCCAGTCTAGTGCCGATGTCGCGCAGGGCGGGAAATAGCCCGCTGTCGCCGGAATAGTAGACGCGGTGGGCGGGGCCGACGAGCGCGTAGCCGGTCCACAGCTTCGTGTCGTTGTCGATCAACATGCGGCCGGAGGCGTGGCGGGCTGGGGTGGAGACGATCTCGACGCTGCCCACGCGCGTACGCTGCCACCAATCGAGCTCGATGATGCGGGCCTCGGGGATGCCCCAGGCGCCGAGGTGCGCGCCGACGCCCAGCGGCACGATGAAGGTCACGCTGCGCGCGCCGAGGGCGACGACGGTGGCGCGGTCGAGGTGATCGTAGTGATCGTGGGAGATGAGCACGGCGTCGAGCGGCGGGAGAGCGGCGAGCGCGATGGGGGGCGAGTAGAACCGGCGCGGTCCGATCCAGGGGAAGGGCGAGGCGCGGTCGCTCCACACGGGATCGATCAGGAAGCGGCGGCCGTCGATCTCCACCAGCGTCGTCGAGTGCCCGAGCCAGGTCGCGCGCAGCCCCGTCCGCGGCGGAACCTCGAGGCCGCTACCGGCCGGTTCGGCGAGCCGCGGTGGCTGGGACGGGCTGACGTCCGGGCTGCGGTGCATGGCCCCCGAGACCGCCTTCCAGAACACGTTCCGCAGCGGTTGCGGATTCACGAAGTGGCCATCGTGCCACGCCGGCGACGCCTCCATGCGAGCGCGCCGCGCCGCGCGCGCTCGGGCGCCGAACGCGGTCCAGCCGTCGGCAACGAGGAACGCGAGCCCGCACGCGATCAATGCAACAACCACCCATGCCCGCCGCAACCAACGACGAACCGTCGAACGAGAGCGCGCGGGGGCTGTCATGGGTCAGCAACGTCCCAGTATGAACGATCTCAGCAGCGTCGTTGTAAACGACTACGTCGATGGTCCTCGTGGCTACGGAACGCCGTCGACGTTGGCCGGATCGACGCCGAACAAGTAGTTGCACAGCACCTTGTAGTTCGTTTCGTTGCAGGGCGACTCGTGGCCGCCCGGTCCGGTGATGCGGTGTGAGTTGTTGTACGGGGGGCCGACGGACATGTCGACGGGCTGACCCACGTAGCCCAGCTTTTCCATCGCGAACAGATGTTGGGGGTGTTGCGCATCGGCCGATCCCGACAGCGTGTAGAAGCGATCGATGGGCGTGAGCGGCTTTTCGGTGAGCCAGGTCGCCGTGACCAACGTCGGACAGTAGGCATCCGTGCCTGGCGCGGCACCGCTGCTGTTGTCGCGCGGACCGGCGAACGCGACCGATCGTGAAGCGCGCACCAGCATGGCGAAGCGGGGCGCGTTGCTGGCGCCGTGCGAGATCCCGGTGAAGATGACGTCCGACCAGCGGACGGTTCCGTCCTGGTTCAGAAAGTATCCCCAGTCCTCCGTCGGGTACATCTTGGCCAGATACTTCAGGGCCATCTCGGTTCGTTTGGCCACACCGTCGGATGGGACCATCTTGACGGTGGCGAAACCGTACTTGGTGGTGTGCTGGACGCCGTCGAACACCTGGCGGCGGGCGTCGCTGAAGAAATCCGCGTCGCATTGCAGGATGGTGTAGTCCTCATAGGCCGCGATGCCCAGCACGTGAAAGCCCCGTGGCAGAACGAACGGCCCTTCGTTGCCCAGTGTTCCCGCGGTGCTGCCGAGACCGCCGAACGGCAGCACCAGCTTGCCGACCATCTTCGCGGACCGCGGATCCACCGCGGCCACCTCCGTGTTGTCGTTGAACGACACCGCCGGATCGGCGTCTTTGGCGCGGAAGGTGTGGCTGAGGCGCATCTTCGCCCCGGTGACGTTCAGTGGCCGCCAGGGTGGCGTGTCGCCGGTGTCACCCATGCCACCGTTGCCGCCGTTGGTCCCGGCGGCGCCGCTTCCGCCTGCGGTGGCGCTCATGCCGCCGTTGCCGGCGGTCGCGACCGCGCCGCCGCCGGACGCTCCCCTCCCGCCCGAGCCACTGCCACTGGACCCGCCGCCGCCGGCCGACCCGTTGTTGGGTGCCCCGCCTGAGCCGGCAGGCATGCCGCCCGTGCCCGCGGAGCTCGAGTCGGCCGCTCCGCCGGTGCCAGGTGGCGTGGCGCCTCCCGCCCCGGAGGCGAAGGAGCCGCCCGTGGTTGTGACGCCACCCTTGCTGCCGCCGGTTCCGGCCGATCCAACCCCGCCGTTACCCGAGCCGCAGGCGAGCTGGCCGGTGGTCAGCCACGCACCCAGGAATATACACAAGCCGCATTTGGTCACGCGATCGACTCCCTTTCCGCATCCGTCTCGGGACGAAGACTCGACAGATGGTCTTGCCGCCGCGGCGACTGGCCGAAACCACAGCTGTGATGGCGGATAGTGTGAACGATAACACAAGGAGGCGAGGGGGCTTTCCAAAGCGCCGGAATGGCCGCTCGTGCCCGAGCAGGAAGGGGTGCGCGGGACGGATCTATTGCGATCGTCCGAGGCGTTACGGGCGGCGTCCGCGAGAATCCGGGAGCGCATTCAGCGCCACGTCCTCCATCCGAGCCGCGGCAGCCAGCGGCGGATCGCTGGTGGCGATTGACGCGCTCGCCTCCTTGGCGATCGCCAGGAGAAAACAATCAGCCAGAGACAGGGGCGAGGTCTTCTTGTCATAGTGCTTCACCCGCAGGGTGGCGGTGAGCCGGGCTTCGCTTTCACCCGCCGGGATCACCCGCAAGACCGTCGCAAGCAGAGGCTCGAGCGCGCCATCGATCGCGTTGCGAGAGTGCCCGCGCACGCGTTGCAGGACATCGAGTGTCTCGGCCAAATTCGGCGCCGGGATGGCCACCTCGCCGCCACGCAGCAAGCCGCCGACCTCGGCGGCCGCGCGTTCCCCGGCGAGGAAGGCGACCAGAGCGTACGCATCAAGCAGAATCATCCGCGCTTCTGTTCACGAATCAACGCCTCCCGACGCTCCCGAGCTCGATCGGACTCAGCGGTCCGCCTGGGCTTGCGCAAGGCACCCTGAGCGGCCGACACAGGATCAGCGGGCAGCGGGCGAATGGTCACGTGGTCCCCCCTGTCGTCCAGTACCACCGCCCCCGTTCCCCAACGCCTGCGCAGCATCGCAGGCAGCGATATCTGCCCTCCCTTCGATATGGTGATTGTCATGATAAAAGCATACTTCTCATGAATATGAGTATCAAGCCATGAGGCCCGGCTCCATCGGCACGAACGTCACAGGTTCGGCCCTGGTCTTGCCGTGGCATACGAATCACATCATATTGTATGCACGCGTACCACGCTGGATCTGGACGACACGCTGCTCCGCGATGCGACCAGCGCGATCGCGCGCGACCATCTGGAGAGGAACGAAGCTGTCCCCGTTTACACGAAGACCTTCGTCGTTGAATCGGCGTTGAAGGCTCTGTTGCGTGAGCACGCTGCTCGGCGCCTGTCCCGCATGTTTGGCGCCGCCCCGCCCGCGCTGCGAAGCGTCTGGGCGTCGCGTTCGTTCCGCTGACGTTCCCCTGAACCGGACAGGAGGTGGTATTGATAAGGGCCATGATTGAGTCCCTCTCACTCCGGGCCCTTCCGCTTCGCGCGGTGATGCTCGGGTTGGCGTTCGGAGGTGCGTGCTCGGGATCGTCGGCTGGGCCGGGACCCACTGCAACGGGCGGAGCCGCCACCATCCCCCCGATTGGGAGCGGCGGCACTTCCACCTCAAGCGGCGGGGCGGTCGGCACGGGCGGCAGCGTCGCGGTCGGCACCGGGGGAAGCGGGGGAAGCGGGGGAAGCG